>JBILDL010000311.1:0-3713 GCA_044352635.1 Saprospiraceae bacterium
TCTTTTCATCATGATAAATTGATGGAATCAATTCCTGCGAATTTTAAAAGTAGGGTAGTATCGGCAGAAAAATTGGCTGTTGGCTGGCTTGAAAAACGAATTCCTGAGGAAATGGCCGCTTACCGCCATATCATGCGTATTGCCCATGAAATCATTGCGCAAGGTTTTTCAGAGGAAGTTATTACTCCAGGTGTTACTAAAACAGAAGACGTCGTGTGGTGGTATCGTGAGAAAATCTCTTCCCTGGGTTTATCCGCCTGGTTTCACCCAACCGTAGATGTTCAACGAGGAGAAGTTGATTCAAATGAGGCACAACGAGAATTTTCAAGGAGGCCAGATAACTCCATTATTCAACCTGGCGATTTGGTACATGTCGATTTTGGTATTTCCTATTTAGGATTACATACTGATACACAAGAGAATGCATATATCTGTCGTATTGGAGAGCACGATGCACCACCTTATTTAAAAGAAGCTTTTAATCAAGGACTAAAATTAATGGATTTTTTAACCGATGCCTTTCAAGATGGTAAAACGGGGAATGAAGTGCTGAAAGAAGCTTTAACAAAAGCCGTTGCCGCTGGATTGAAGCCTTCTATTTATAGTCATCCCATCGGGTTTCACGGACATGGCGCGGGGCCAACCATAGGGCTTTGGGATCAACAAGATGGGGTACCAGTAACTGGCGATTATCAGATTACACCAGGTACCGCCTATTCCATTGAATTAAATACCCGTGTTTTTATACCTGAATGGAATAAAGAAATAAGAATGATGATGGAGGAAGACGCTTATTTCGATGGAAAAAAGGTTTCGTATATAGACGGTCGCCAGGTAAACTATTTTCTTATTCCAAGGCCTAAAAGTACCTGGAAATAAATAAAAATGTTCACAAAAACCTGGCATTTATATAAAGATGCCTTTTCAGGTATTAACAAAGAAGTCTGGCTATTAGCTTTGGTCTCTCTTATAAATAGAAGTGGGACGATGGTCGTTCCCTTTCTCACCATTTATCTAAAAGGTAAAATGGGATTTTCCTATCTGGAAATAGGCATTATAATGAGTGTATTCGGTGTGGGTTCCTTAATAGGGACTTATTCGGGTGGAAAATTAACCGACAAAATCGGTTTTTATCCCGTGCTTTTTTGGTCCCTTTTTCTTGGCGGTTTATCCTTTATACTTCTTGGATTCCTAACCTCTTTTTTGGCTTGGTGTATTTCAATCACCATTTTAGGTATGGTGGGGGAGGCTTTCAGACCCGCCATTTATACTGGATTAGCTTCATACTCAGAGGGAACCTATCAAACAAGAGGTACTTCTCTCATTCGATTAGCGGTAAATCTGGGTATTTCAGTTGGTCCGGCGATAGGTGGATTTATTGCTTACAACATAGGATTTGCAGGCTTGTTTTGGGCGGATGGCCTTACTTGTATTGCAGCAGCCATATTTATGCGTATTTTTATTCCATACAAAACGAATAAAACATCGAATCCTGTAGAAAATTTACCAGTTTTAGGATTATCTGCATATAAAGATGTCAAATTTTTAATTTTTATTGGTTTCCTCGTTTTTACATCCTTAGGATTTATGCAATTTTTTCTGCTCATACCTATGTATTATAAGGAGCATTTTATGCTCAATGAAAGTCAAATAGGGCTTCTTTTAGCAATGAATGGAATGATAATTGTACTTTTTGAAATGCCACTGGTACATAAATTGGAAAATAAAATACCCAAATTATTACTTATCGCCTTAGGATCTGGCTTCCTTGGTTTATCTTTTCTCCTATTGATTCCCGGATTTACAGTTTGGTGGGTTGCAGTTATTTCTTTGGTTATCCTTACTTTAGGTGAAATTTTTAATATGCCTTTTGCAAATTCCTTCGCTATGAATCAGGCGTCGGAAGGTAGAAGAGGACAATATATGGCGTTATATGCCATGGCCTATTCAGTGGCTCATATCATTGCGCCAGGTTTGGGTTCCTTCTTTATTGAAAACTATGGATATTCAAGTCTATGGGCCTTAAATGGCTTTTTATGTCTTGGTTCTATGGTAGGATTTTATTTTATGCAGAGACATCCACGTTTGAAATACATTTGATATGCTTGCCGACATTGGAAGTGATATAGAGAGGGCAAAAAACCACTTGATTGCCAACGAAATTATTGGTTTACCTACTGAAACGGTTTACGGTTTAGCTGGAAACGGCTTAAAGGCTGAGGTGGTGGCTAAAATTTTTGCCATTAAAAACAGGCCTTTTTTTGATCCGCTCATATTACATATAGGTGATTATTCTCAGTTGACTTCCCTGGCAAAGGAAGTACCAGAACCGCTAAATGATTTGGTGAAAGCATTTTGGCCGGGACCTCTTACCATTTTAGTACCCAAAAGGGATATTATTCCGGATATTGTGACTTCCGGTTTACCAAGAGTTGCCATAAGAATGCCCGATCATCCGCTTACCCTGGCTCTGCTTACAACTATCCCGTTTCCATTGGCAGCACCCAGTGCGAATCCATTTGGGTATATAAGCCCAACTACGCCTGAACACGTAGTCAAACAACTTGGTGTGAAAATACCCTTTGTTTTAGACGGCGGAAGATGTCAGATTGGCATAGAAAGTACGATTATTGGCATGGAGATGGATGATTTAGTCATTTACCGTCTTGGAGGGTTGAGTTTGGAAAATATTCGTTCCGTGTATAAAGGAAATATTAAAATGAATGTATCCTCTTCGAATCCTGAGTCTCCTGGTATGATTTTAAGCCATTATGCACCTAAAAAACCTCTGTTTTTAGGAGATAAAGAAACCCTGCTTTCCCTGGGGCAGCCTAAGAACGCTGCCGTGTTGTGTTTTAAAGAAAAGTGGTCAGAAATGGATGTTAAAAATCAATGGGTTC
The DNA here is from genome assembly GCA_044352635.1 of Saprospiraceae bacterium. GTDB lineage: Bacteria > Bacteroidota > Bacteroidia > Chitinophagales > Saprospiraceae > BJGN01. Next base: position 2,901 of record JBILDL010000311.1, read on the forward strand.
TGTCAGAATCAGGTGATTATGAAGAATCTGCACACAGATTATTCTCCTTTTTAAGGGAAATGGACGAGGCAGATATCACGCATATTTTAGCAGAAAAATTGCCTGAAGAAGGTCTGGGGATTGCTATTAATGATAGATTATATAGAGCATCTCAAAAATAGATGCTACTTTATAAAACTGAATGGCTTTTTTTTCGTTCTTAGATTATTAATTTTTAAAAACTAAAATTTTACAAAATGCGTAAAAATAATTTCATTTTGTCAGCTATCTTATCAGCTGCCATTTTTTGCTTGCCTTCTTTTCTTACGGCACAAGCTAAACCTCCTTCAAGCCCTGAATTATCCTCTTCTGCGAAAGTAGGTTCTACAGAAGTTACTATGAAATGGGGAGCACCTTCAGTAAAAGGAAGAGCTATTTGGGGTGAATTAGTTCCTTTTGACAAAATCTGGCGCACAGGTGCTAATAATGCTACCACTTTTACTGCTTCTAAAGATGTAAAAATTAATGGTAAAGCATTAGCTGCTGGTACTTATTCCGTTTTTACTATTCCTGGTAAAACTGAATGGACCTTGATTTTCAATAAGAAAGCAGAACAGTGGGGTGCTTATGACTATAAGGATTCTGACGATGCTCTTAGGGTTACTGTTACGCCTAAAATGGTTGCTGATGTAACAGAACAGTTAACATTCACTGTAAATAAAAATGGTAAAGTTTCTTTCCAATGGGAAAAATTAACCTTTGACTTTACTGTTTCTTCTGCTAAATAATTAGGTTTATAACAGCTTAGAAAAAAATAAGCGCTTGACATTAATT
>JBILDL010000312.1:0-3699 GCA_044352635.1 Saprospiraceae bacterium
AGGCGCTTGTTCCAGCTGTATGGCCAAAGTGATTTCTGGTTCTGTTATTATGGATGTTTGCCATGCTTTAGATCCGGAGGAAATTGAACAAGGATATATTCTTACCTGTCAGTCGCGCGCTAATTCAGAAGAATTAGAGATTACTTATAAAGTTTAAAAAGAGTCATGAATAGAATAGGTTTTAGTATCCAGTTTTTTTTCTTATGCTGTACTATAAGCCTATCCGCTCAATCTACTGTATCAAGAATTCGTGTTTTTCCAAATTTAAATTACGCTCATTCAGCGCCAGTCTTGTCACATGACGGGAATAAATTGTTTTTTAGCATTGATAAACACCCCATTAATGTAGGGCTCAATAAAGGGAAGGATGTTTGGGTGAGTGAAAGAACAGACCAACCTGGGCAATGGTCGAAGCCTTTTCCATTATCAGGTGATGTCAACTCAGCAGAAGATGAATTCGCTGTGACCCTGCTTAACCAGTCAGACGTCCTTTTGGTACACAGAGAATCCGATAGTTCACACTGGTCTTTTTTTGACTATAATGGAAGAATATGGGTGGCAAGTGACATTTTTCCCACACCCCCCTTTTATCCGGCGGCAAAATGGATTACCTACAATAATTTTAAAACGGTATGTTTTTTTGGAATGGTGGATTCAATCAAGCAGCAAATTTTTGTTTCTTCTCTTGATTCAACCTTTACCTGGACAACTCCTAAGGAGTTAAAGGGTTTTGAAAAATTCAAACAGGTTAAGGACCTCACGATTTCTTTGGATAATAAAACAATTTTTTTTAGCGCCGAAGGTGATGCCAGCTATGGGGGATTCGATATTTTCACCTCGAAAAGAACGACGGAGGGTTGGTTAAATTGGTCAGAACCAGAAAATATTGGTCTTCAGATTAATTCTTTATTGGACGAATATGAACCTACCTTATCAGCGGACAGAAGAAAAATTATGTTCGCCGTGAAAGACAGGGATGGGGTTGAATCGATTTATCAGGCGATATTACCCGATAAGCTTCAAACTGAGCCTGTCCTTGCGATAAAAGCAAGCAGTCAGATTTTTTCAAAAAATGAGTTTTTTGACGGTGAAATAAAGTTTTATGGTTTTAACCGTAAGGAGAATACGTTGCATTTTATAAATAACGAACCTCTTTCATTTGGGTCAACAACTTTCCTTCCAAAATGGGATGATATCCTTTTAGTGTCGGATAAACCTGAATACTTTATTCCTTCTGTTCAATTACCGATAAGGGAAGGCAGAAATATTTATACGGGAAAGTTTCAACGAAATAGTTATCTGGAAGCGTTTGATATAGAATTTGTAAGACTGGAAAAGCAATTATCGGATCAAAATAATCTTATTTTAGATGTTCAAAGCGAAATCGACAGATTGATCCAAAAGGTTGAATTAAGTACATCGGCCATTTGGGAAAATATCAAAGATTTATCTGACATTGACTTGAAGCCTATTGAAAATGAATTAAAAATTCTATCGAATTCTTATTCACTTACCTTAAAATTAACGTCGGAAAAGAAACCTAATATGAATGTTGCCTTTTCAGAGGGAATCCATCGTATTGAATTTTGGAAAAATGAGTATGCCGCAAAAAACACGGTGGAAGAAGATGAGGATACCATACAAAATTTTCAATTATTCGTGAAGGATATCATTAATTATCAATGGTATGCCAATCAACTTGAATATGTAAAAGAAGTAGAAGCGGAGTATAAAAAAGAAGCGTTAGAAGGGCTAAAAAATTTATTGTCAATGGATGACTTAGCTCTTTCTCAAATTTTAATGGAGGAGTATCTTAAAAAATTAGAATCAACGAAACAACCGTCTATATTTTATAGTAGCCCCAATGATGGGGTAGTTAAAAATTTAATCTGGCCTGTTAAAAAGTCATTACAGCTTCCATTTTTCAATGAAGTAAGCTTAAGGTTAAAGCCTTTAATTGAGCGAGAGATAACGAGTAGGCTAAAAATGCCCATGATTGATTTGCTAAGTCAACAGTATTATTTACAGTTTTTAAAGGAAAAGAAAAAGTTGCTTTTATCCAACAGAAGTGAGGTTTCACTTAGAATGGAGGCATTAGAAATGAGAAATCGTGGCAGAAATAAGGATTATGTCCTAAAAGATACCCTGAATTATCAGTCATTAAAGATAGTAAGAGACACGCAGATAAATGTGGTGGCATACCCTTTTTATTATACCGAATTGATTCCCCTAAATGTACCATTTTTTCCAACGGATAGCATTGAACCAGATGCCCCTGGATTTTTTGAACTGCACAGGATTCGGCAAATACTCTCTGAATATCCAGGTTTGGGCGTTGAATTAGCGGTCCAGGTTCAGGACCGCGGGGGAGTATTTTTAAAGGAAAGTAGGGAAGTAGGGGAAAAACGCCTGGGTTTCATCAATACCTTTTTTGAAATGTCTGGAATAGGTGCAGATCGACGAAATATTTATCTCTCGCAAAATGCAGAAAGGATGGCGAATAATAACTTGCCTATTCAGGTATTGATTCGTTTTTTTTATCGAAGTTGACCTTTGTTTTTTATATTTTTGCATTTATTTACCTTATGTTAAATGTTTTAATATGTACCGTACGCATAATTGTGGGGAGTTGAGAATTTCTGATGTTGGTAAACAAGTTAGACTTAGTGGCTGGGTTCAGGCAAATAGAGATTTTGGGGCAATGACGTTTATGGATATTAGAGATCGTTATGGGATCACTCAAATCGTCTTTTCTCTGGAAGAAGATAAACAGTTATGTGAATCTGCCAGGAAATTAGGTAGAGAATTTGTCATCATGATAGATGGGAAAGTTAGGGAAAGGACTAATAAAAATCTGAATAGGGATACCGGAGAAATTGAAATTCAGGTGAATGGGTTACAAATCTTGAACGCTTCTAAGGTTCCTCCTTTTACCATTGAAGACGAAACCGATGGTGGTGATGACATTAGAATGAAATATAGATATTTAGATTTAAGAAGAAATCCAGTTCAAAAAAATATTCTATTTCGTTCAAAACTATCTTTGGAAACCAGGAAGTATTTAGCAGATTTAGATTTTGCTGAAATTGAAACGCCTTTTCTTATAAAATCTACGCCGGAAGGAGCCAGAGATTTTGTGGTTCCAAGTAGAATGAATGCCGGACAGTTTTATGCCTTACCTCAATCGCCACAAACCTTTAAACAGATTTTAATGGTGGCTGGCTATGATCGGTATTTTCAAATAGTGAAGTGCTTCAGAGATGAAGATTTAAGAGCTGACAGGCAACCTGAATTTACACAGATTGACTGCGAAATGGCTTTTGTTACCCAGGAAGAGGTGCTAAATACTTTTGAAGGTTTGACAAGACATTTATTCAGACATACCCTTGGTTTAGAATTGGGTGACTTTCCTCGTATGAAATACGACGATGCCATGAGATTATATGGCTCTGATAAACCAGATCTAAGATTTGATATGGTTTTTGTTGAATTAAATGAGGTTGTAAAAAATAAGGGCTTTAGTATTTTTGATGAGGCCGAGTTGATTATCGGGATAAAAGTTCCTGGTAAAGCTGATATGACCAGAAAGCAAATCGACGAACTTACAGATTGGGTGAAAAGACCTCAAATTGGGGCAAAGGGATTAGTGTCAGTTCGTTATAACCAAGACGGAATTAAATCGTCGGTAGATAAATTTTA
>JBILDL010000313.1:0-3685 GCA_044352635.1 Saprospiraceae bacterium
ACGAAACATATCATTCATACTGTTTAAACGTTTGGAAAAAATAAAATAACTCCCGTAAAAATACTATTTTCAACTTGTCAAAAGTCTAAAATCATGTATGATCAATAAACAAACCTATGTCCAACCGTCGATTATAGAAGATTGGGTATCAGAGATAAAAAATGGCAATATAACTTTACTCAGCAAAGGTATTACCCTGTTAGAAAGCAAGTTGAAGCAAGACAAAGAAAAAGCGGATCAGATTCTTTCTTATTGTTCCCCTTTTGGGAGCCTTTCTTCGCTAAGAATCAGTATAACAGGCGCACCGGGTGTAGGTAAAAGCACATTTATTGAGTGTTTAGGCAAAAAATGGACAGAAGAAGGTCTGAAAGTAGCTGTTTTGGCCATTGACCCTAGTAGTAAAAACAGCAGAGGAAGTATTTTAGGAGATAAAACAAGGATGGAAAATCTATCTAAAAATCCACTGGCATTTATCAGACCTTCCCCTACCAGCAATGTACTGGGTGGGGTTAATAAACATACAAGAGAAACCATTTTATTATGTGAACTAGCTGGCTTTGAACGTATTATTGTAGAAACGGTGGGTGTTGGACAATCGGAAACAACCGTCAGTGAAATGGTTGATTTTTTTATACTCTTATTATTACCCGGAGCGGGTGATGAATTACAAGGTATCAAACGAGGGATTGTAGAGATGGCGGATATGTTGGTTATAAATAAGGCAGATGGCAGCAATTTATTAAAAGTTACCGAAGCGATAACGGCTTACACTCTCGCTTTACATTTATTTCCACTCCGAAAAGATGAATGGAAACCACCCGTTTTACGATGTTCCTCCTTAGAAGAAACCGGATTTGAAGAAATTATGCAACAATTAATTTTATTTAGTTCAACTAATTATCGCAAAAATGAGTTATTGGATAAAAGAAAACGTCAAATTGGCTATTGGTTTGACCAACTAATTGAAGACAAATTACGAGAAGACTTTTTTTCTTTAGAAATGACAAAAGAAAAATATTTACATTTGAAGAAAAGAGTTCTTTCGGGCGAAATGGTTCCCGGAAAAGCTTTGTTTCAACTTTTTAATTTAAAATAGTTTAATCATGAAAAACTTAACCTGGTCCGTTGGACTTATTGTTGCGGGATTAATTCTCCTTTTTGGTGGTTGCAACACCTATAATTCATTAGTTAACCTGGACGAAGATGTTGAAAATGAGTGGGGAAAAGTACAATCAGCTTACCAGAGAAGAGCCGATTTAATCCCTAATCTTGTCAATACAGTAAAAGGGGTGGCCAATTTTGAGCAAACTACGCTAACACAAGTGGTTGAAGCCAGGGCGAAAGCGACGAGCACAACGATTGACCCATCCAATATTACGCCTGAAAGTCTAAAAGAATTTCAACAGGCACAACAGGGACTTTCCTCATCTATCGGCAGATTGTTAATGGTCAGTGAAAACTATCCAGAATTAAAAGCGAGCAATAACTTTTTAGAACTACAGGCCCAATTGGAAGGAACTGAAAACCGTATAAAGGTGGCAAGAGACAACTTCAATGATGTAGTTACCACTTACAACAAAAAAGTTAGAAGATTTCCGGCTTCCCTATTTGCGGGTATTATGGGCTTTTCTAAGCGTGCGCAGTTTGAAGCTGCAGACAATGCACAAGATGCACCTACGGTCACTTTTTAGTTTTAAATAAGTTATGGCAGATTTTAAATTAAGTAAAGAAGAAGAAAAGAAGATTATCGAAGCCATTCGATCTGCCGAAGGACAAACCTCAGGTGAAATACGCGTTCACATTCAGAAAACCTTAACCCTTCCCGTTTATGAGGAAGCGGCTAAGGTTTTCCTGAAGTTAGGTATGAATAGGACAGATCTTAGAAATGGTGTGCTATTGTTTATAGTACCTACTAAAAAACAGTTTGCTATTTTAGGTGATTCCGGAATAAATCGGTTGGTGCCCGAAAATTTTTGGGCAGATTGTAAAGATTCAATTCATGACCATTTTTCTAAAGGTCAATTTAGTGAAGGTATTTGCGACACCCTCACTAAAATAGGTGAAAAGTTAGCTCACTTTTTTCCTGTTTCAAAGGACGATGTTAATGAACTCAGCGACGAAATTACTTACAGCGAATAAAGTGTAAGTTCCATAACTTGAATTAAACTGCCATGTTCCAATTTTCTTTTAAACGCTTTCTTTTGTTGCATTTATTCATCATTATTGGTGTTTATTGTGGAAATGCAAAGGAAATTCCCACTAAAAGTACCTTGCAGGTCTATGATTTTGCTGGTATTCTGAAACCAAATGAACTTGAAATTTTACAAAGAGCATTAAAGGATTGGCAAGATTCTACCTCCATTGAAATGGCTGTGGTCATTGATAAATCATTGGAGGATGAAGATATCTTTGAATATTCTTTGAAAATAGCTCAGTCTTGGGGAATTGGTGATAAATCGACTAATAATGGTATTTTACTTTATATTTCCGCAGAGGACAAAAAAATATTCATGCATATTGGTCCCGGTCTACAAGGGGTTATTCCAGATGCTTTGGGTAAACGAATTATTGAAAATATAATAAAACCTGCTTTTAGGGAACAAAAATATGGGGAGGGCATTGCATCCGCTATCATAACGCTCCAAGAACTTGCAGCAGGAACTTATCAAGGTGGTAAAAGTGAAGGCGTTGATGGTGCTTATGGATTCTTTTTTCTCCTCTTTATTCTAATTTTTGTTATCGCTGTTTTTTTTCTTTTCCGTTCCGCCAGTCGTTCTCATACCTATTCCAGATCAGGTGATTACCATTCACCCGGTGGTATGTGGATTTTCCCAGGTGGTGGATTTGGCTCCGGTTCAGGAAGTGGTTATGACAATGATTCAGGTGGTTTCGATTTCGGTGGTGGCGACTTTGACGGTGGAGGAGCTGGAGGAGATTGGTAGTACCATTTTTAAAAAAAATATTTTCTTCGCAAAAATAGTTACATCGCCAAATTAAACTTTATCGGTTATGAATACCATGAAAACCAAAGGGTTACTCCTGTTTATTTTTCTTCATATCTTTGGTTTAGTCATTGCTCAAAATACCAGTACAGGAAATTGGATGCAATATTTTGGAAATAAAAAAATAAATGAAAAATGGAATTGGTGGCACGAAGTTCAATATAGAAACTATAATGCCATCGGAGATTTAGAGCAATTATTAATTCGCACAGGCATTGGTTATAATATATCCAAAACAGATAATTTGCATTTAGGGTATGCTTATATTTTATCGGAACCCTATATCTCCGGTACCACCGATAAAAATACACTGGTTGAACATCGGATATATCAACAATTAGTTAATCGAAATACCTTTGGAAAAGGGACTTTCATGACCAGACTACGGTTAGAGGAACGCTTTTTTGCAGATGATTTTAAAGTCAGATTTCGAGCTATGAACTGGATAAACTATCCAATAAATAGTAAATCTATAACAGACAAAACGGTTTATCTTTCCGCATATCATGAAATTTTCCTGAACGGTAAAGGTCCAACCTTTGACAGACTAAGGCTTTACGGCGCGTTGGGTTATTTTATAAATAAAAAAATTAAAGTTGAACTAGGTTATCTCTCACAAATACAAACAAATAAATCAAGAGGACAATTTCAAATGGCTGTATTTACAAATTATTAATAGCCTA
>JBILDL010000314.1:0-3679 GCA_044352635.1 Saprospiraceae bacterium
TTTTAATTCTGGATGGATTATCTATATACAGAATATACGCCAGACTATTTTTGGGACCTTATGAGAATGGTTATAACCCAACCGCATATAGGTCATCTTAGTGTAAATAAAAAAAGAGCCATTTTTAATAATGGCTCTTTTTTCTATGTAAGTTTGAAGGAAAGAATTAATCTTCGACTTCTCTTTTTTTATCTTCCATGTAAACAGCCTTTAAAACCTCAGCTCTACGAGTGATAGAGGGTTTAACGAACTCTTGTCTTCTGCGCAATTCTTTCATCACTTGGGAATCTCTATATTTCCTTTTGTACCTTTTCAAAGCACGGTCGATACTTTCGTTATCTTTTACATCAATAATCAGCATAAGGTTTTGAAGATTTAATCGTTTAAGTTAAAAAATGGAGCGGATGACAAGATTCGAACCTGCGACCTCAACCTTGGCAAGGTTGCGCTCTACCAACTGAGCTACATCCGCGAAATGTAATTTGTTCAGGACTTTTCCTGAACGCGTGCGCAAATATAGTAGTTTATTTACTTTTTACAATATTTTCTTTAAAAAAAATGTTTTTTATCTAATAAATAGCATTTAATGGGTTTCTCGCTATTTTTGTGAAAATTTCTACTCAATGTCATGTAAACTTCAATTCCAAATTCACTACTACACCAAAACGGGAGAAAATTTATATCTAAAAATCTGTGGAAGTATTAATGAGGAGGTAAAATATCTGCCACTTAACTATTTAGGAAACGGTTTTTGGGGAAATTCGTTCGATTTTTTAGAAGAGAATCTTGATTTTCAATATAGTTATGTTGTGAAAGATAACCTGCTTCACAATAAGAAAGACGAAGGTGTTTTGCAACGGTCTTTTTTAAGAAGCGATGTATCTTCTGACTTTTTCTTTATCAGAGATTTTTGGATGGATAAAGGGCGTGCGGAAAATGCTTTTTTTACTGATGCTTTCGGTGGTTTGGTGTTACCTCAAACCAATCAGTTTACTGAAGCATTGAATGAAAAGGGTTTTATTCAGATGACATTTCATATCAAAGTTCCTTTTTGTTATGAGGGTGCCCAACTTATGGTTTTAGGAAATAATGAAAAACTAGGACATTGGCAACCTGTAAACGGGCTTAAATTATCTAATAATTTAGATAATAATGAATGGGTAGGAACGGTTTCTTTCAACATTTTCCCGCAAAATCTGGAGTATAAATATGTTTGGTTACATCCTGATCATAATGTCACCTTTGAGGGTGGTGAAAACAGGCATTTGAGAGACTTAAATCCAATTCATTCAAGGGTTAATATCTTATTAAACGATATACATTTTAATTACACAACACCTTATTGGAAAGGTGCCGGCGTGGCCATTCCCGTTTTTTCCCTTAGAAGTAACCAAAGTCTTGGCGTAGGTGAATTCAATGATTTAATCCTGTTTTCTGATTGGGCCGCTCAATCTGGTCTCAAAATGATTCAAATCTTGCCAATCAATGATACTCAATCTTCAAAAACCTGGACTGATTCTTATCCTTATGCTGCCATATCTGTTTTTGCTCTTCATCCACTTTATTTACATATTGAAAGTATTTCCGGCTGGGCAAATATTGTTACGCCTTTAGAATTAGATAATATCAGAAGAGATTTAAATGAATTGGATGCCGTTGATTATGAGCGGGTGCTTACTTGCAAACTTGATCTGGCAAAGAAAATATTTACCGACCAATGGGATCAATTAAAAGATGACCCAGATTATATCCAATTTTTCAAGGAAAATGAAAATTGGTTAGCCTCTTACGCTCTTTTTTCTTTTTTCAGGGACAAGTATAAGACCGTTGATTTTACAAAATGGGGTAATTACGCCGTATTTAATCCTACATTTCTTGCAGATTTTATTCATCCGGCCAATGACCATTTCTTAGATATTGCCTTTTATTTCTTCCTGCAGTTTAACCTGGATAAGCAATTATTAAACGCCTCCAAATATGCTAAAAGTAAGGGGGTGATTTTAAAAGGGGATTTGCCTATCGGTATTTTTAAACATAGCACCGATGCCTGGATTTCTCCACATCTCTTTAATATGGATGGTCAGGCAGGTGCTCCACCAGACCCTTTTTCGGCTACAGGTCAAAATTGGGGTTTCCCAACGTATAACTGGTCCGAAATGGCAAAAGATGATTATGCATGGTGGAAAAATAGAATGATTATTTTAGCAAAATATTTTAGTGCCTATAGAATAGATCATATCTTAGGTTTCTTTAGAATTTGGGAAATTCCTGCTAATCAGGTAGATGGTTTATTGGGTGTTTTTAATCCAGCCATTCCTTTGGTCACTCAGGATTTTAAAAACTATGGTATATCTTTCGATGAAAAAAGATTTTGTAAACCTTACCTCACCTTTGAACTATTAAAATCTCTGTTTTCTAAAGAAATAAATGAAATGCTTCCTGTTTTTTTTGACGTAGAGGAAAATGGTTTGTATTCTTTTAAGTCACATTTAGCTTGTCAGAAAGATTTAGAGGAATTTTTAAATTCAACGACCGGAAGGAAATATGTCTCGCATAAAAATATCTTTTTTAGCCTTGTTTGTGATGTTTTGTTTATAAAAGATAAATATCAGGAAAATGCATTTCATCCAAGGATAAATTTAATGGATACTTATTCCTTTGCTTTTTTAAATGATCATGCACAATATAATATTAGGCGCCTCCATGATTATTATTTTTATCAAATGCAAGATGAATTTTGGAGAGACAAGGCGATGGAAAAATTGCCGGCCATTAAGGAAGCCACTAACATGTTAATCTGTGGTGAAGATTTAGGCATGGTGCCAGCTTGTGTTTCTGGGGTAATGAAAGAATTGGGTTTACTTACTCTTGAGATACAAAGAATGAGTAAAAATCCCTCCACTCTCTATTTGCAAGAAAGAGATATTCCTTTCTTATCCGTAGTTAGTCCTTCAACGCATGATATGTCTCCGATAAGATGTTGGTGGGACGAATCAGAAAGGGATCAAATTCAATACTTTTATCAGTCTCAACTCGGTGGTGTGAATGAGGCTCCATCAACCTGTACACCAGAATTAGTTGAGAAGGTAATAGATTTGCATTTAAGTTGGCCATCCTTATGGGCCGTTTTTCCTCTTCAGGATTTGTTGGGAATGGACGATTTACTTAGAAATCCTAATCCTGCAATGGAACGAATTAACGTTCCAGCAAATCCAAAAAATTACTGGCATTATAGAATGCATTTGAAAATGGAGGATTTATTAAATAGAACTGATTTTTCCGATAAATTGAAAAGGAAAATTAGTTTTTTCAGAGAATTATAGGTAAATTGATTTTATTATTATCATTATACCAATGAAAAGTAAGATTTATTGCTTGTTTATGCTACTTGGATATTTTATTGATCTTGTAGGTCAGGTGAATCCATGTAATCAAGTAATTATTCCTGCTGATTCTACTGGCATTTTTGCGTTTTCCGGGTATAATGTTAAAAAAGGAGTGGTTGATAGCCTTTGTTTACATATTCCTGTAGAATATTCTTTTGCAGTTAAAATTCCCAAAGGAATCCCTGCCTTACCTATTGGTAAATCATTACAACATTTACCAGTTACACTTAAATATTCTTGTTATCCCGTTGACTGCCATTTTAAACAAAATGAAACAGGATGCATAACATTGA
>JBILDL010000019.1:0-12120 GCA_044352635.1 Saprospiraceae bacterium
AGATAATAAAATAGATGGATGGCTATGTAACAGGCAGTCGAGAACAAGATGTAGATTTTTCTTAGGAGATATTCTACTGTAAAAAAACAGACGAAGTGACCCAGCCTTTTTTTGAACAAAATGAAGCCTCTTCTTTAGAGAGGGAACGGTTAACTGAGTGGTAACTATAGATGCTTTTTGACCAAAAATATGCTGAATCTGACTAAATTCATGGAATGATGTAGCCTGCCATCTAATTTTTTTATGCAGTCCGAGAATTATAAAAACTTTTAGATATAGCCATTTTTTAAAATATTTTTGGTTGAGAGACCCTTTATCCAGCATACCATGGGGACAAATAATAATTGGACATTTACAAAGTATCGCCCAAAAGAGGGGTATTAAAAAAAAATAGAAACCATAAATACCCTGCAAATAGATCCAATCCGGAGCGAAGGAAAAAAAATGTCTATACATTTTAGTAGTAATAAATCCTTTATTTGCATACCAAACGGGAAAGAATCTTTTCCCAAATCTTCTATTTGTCCATTTATCAGGGAAAATATCTGGATAAGGAGTAACTGTATTTAAATCGACATTGGAAGTGACTATTCGAATATTAAATACATTGGCCCCAGATAGAAAGTGAAAAGATGCCGTCTGCATTCCCCCCGCCAGATACCCTGGACTAAAGTATTCCTGAAATAAAATAATTTTAGGTGATTGAATCATTTAGCTTATTTAGGTGACGTTAATTACCTTTTCCAGACTTTTAATTACACCAGATTCGTAATTTTCCCAGGTAAAAGATGATACATTTATGGCTGCTTGAACACCCATTTTCTTTGTTAGCGTAGGATTGTACAATAAGCTTAGCATTGCATTTACCCACTGATCTTCAATGAGAGGCAAAATAAAACCCACTTTATCGTCAATACATTCCGACGCACCCACCTCCTCACTTACAATAACAGGCAAGCCGCAAGCCATGGCTTCCACCACAGCCATGCCCCAACTATCCAAGTAGGATGGAAACACAAAAACATCGGCCTTTCGAAGATAATTTGCCACTGAAGCCTGGTCTTTGATGCCGTCAAAGAAAATATTGGGAAGATTAGTTTTACCGCTAAATGAACGAGCGTTAGAACCAATGAGCGTAAGCGAAATGGGAAAGTCAACCAGTCTTTCCATTATTTTCAATAAAAATAAAACACCTTTAGCTTCGGATAAATTACCAACAAAAATCAACTTTAGCGAATGATTATCAGGTACAGGATATTGAATTTTCCGATAAAATAGCTGAGGGTCAAAGCCGAGGTATATCGATAAAATTTTACTTGGTGAAATGCCAGCTTTTAATAGTGACACCTTCATTTTCAAAGAAATAACCAGAATAATATCTGCCAACTCGTACTCTATCAACTTAACTTTCTGAATTTCATCAAATAAAAAAGTGCTCCCCCATTCATTTTTAAGAAATGCATATTTATGTCGGATGATTTTCAGTTCATAGACATGTATCTGTGCGAGGTCAAGAATACAAATGCCCTTATATTTTTTAACTAAAAGGAAAGAATTCTTGCACGATTTTTCCGATCCGATGAAGATTTGTGGCTGGTATTTTTTCACCTGCCGACAGACCCAAAAATCGTGTAATCGATCTCTGATGAAATTCCTGCTTTCCCCATGTAAAAAAAGGCGAAGGATAATTTCTCTTAGCCACCAATAACCTGGAACAATCATTTGACTTACAGGAACTAAAAGACTTTTTCTTTGCTGAAAAAAGGGCCATTTTCTCAAAAAAAATGGAGGATTAAACAGGATAGAGGAGAGCCAATAGACCTTTCCATTAAACACCTTGCTTAAAGAAAGGACCAAACGAGGTGTATGTTGTTTTGAAGGATTAGTAACGAAAATGATTCCTGGCAAAATGTCTAATTATTGGTAGATAAATGAGATTAGCGTGCGCTAAAATATCGTGATCCGCATACCATTTTCTTACATTTGAAGCTAAAAAGGCGGCAGATTCATAAACATCTTCGTCCATTTTTTGAAAATGAAAATCTGAAAATAAACCATCCAGGCAGGCAAAATAATCATCCTTTGAAGTTCCCGCCAGGACAGCTAACCCATGAGAAGCGAAAGCAGCAAAAACGCCGGACTTGCAAAAATAATCAGGTGAATAGGCCGTTAAAATACCGTATTTACAGGAGGAAAGAATACATGATATTTCAATAGCACTTAAAAACCCGAGGTGAATAATAGGAACAGGCAATGTGGGAGGTGAAGGATCTACGACGCCGATATCTATAATTTTAGTCCATTTCCAGTGTTGTGTTATATGGCTGTAGTATTTTTCCAAAAGGGAATAGGCCTTTCGCTTCACCTCCAAATTCCCCCATAGTACAGCATAATCATTTCTCATTTCAAAAGGAATAACAAAAGTGGGCGGAGGGATATTTGAAAAAACGGGAAGTTTAAATACAGGAGAGGTAAAATAGGGTTCAAATACATGGCCGCTTGTTAAAGAATAATCAGCTATTTTCGACAAACGAAGGAAGAGAAATTTCTGATATTTCTGCAGATAGAAGCTACTTTTCCAGGGAATATTAGATGCTGCAAAGAGTTCATGAAAAGTGACAAGAAGTTGATTTCTCTTATTTTGTTTCCATTTTTCAAGGGCGCGAACCAAATTCCCAGGTATGCCCCGTTTGGAATATCCATACCCTACGTAGTGCAGATGAACCATAGAAAAAGAATTGACTACCCTTAAAATAGTCTTTTCGGAAGAACTGGATAGTGGTAAAACACAAAATTCGGCCGGAGTTTCCATAGAAAGCGCCGAAGCAAGGATATTGGCAAAATCCTGCACACCGTTAACAGTAGGCGGAAATGCCGGCGTTATGACCAGACATTTCAGCATAGACAAGGAAAAAAGAGATATTCCAAATAAAAAAAGCAAGGCACCGATAAGTCGCAAAGACTTGACCGGGTGAATGAATCAATTACCCGGTAAGAATAGGCTAAATAAAATGTATGAGCAAAAAAACGAACTTATTAGATCGGACAGAAACAGGGGTTTTTCAATTTGTTAGAAACCCTACAATCGCCAATAATTGACCCCTAATTCCCTTAAATCCTTCTCATTGCAAATACCTTTAATATCAAATAAGATAGGAGAATCATTCATCAATTTCCTAAAATCAGCTGCACTATATTTTCTATAATCAGCATGAGCAACGGCCACTATGATACCGTCATAATTACCCGCCGGTTCGTCAATTAAGGTAAGTTTATATTCGTGTGCCACTTCATTTGGTGAAGCATTCGGATCTACCAGATGAACATTTACAGAATATCCCATTATCTCCCTAGCTAAATCTGCTACTTTTGAATTACGAATATCCGATACATCTTCCTTGAAGGTCAAACCCATGATAAGGATTTTACACTGCGATGGATTTTTACCTATTTGAAGTAAACTCTGTGTTAATTTCTTGGCAATATAAGCCGGCATATTATTATTGACTCTTCGTCCCGATAAGATAACCTCCGGAGAATAGCCATATTGCTGTGCTTTATAGGTCAGATAATAGGGATCTACACCGATACAATGTCCTCCAACTAAGCCTGGGAAAAATTTCAAAAAATTCCATTTTGTACCTGCTGCCTCCAGGACATCATGTGTGCTGATACCCATTTTGTCAAAAATAACAGCTAATTCATTCATCAAAGCGATATTTAAATCGCGCTGTGTATTTTCGATAACCTTAGCCGCTTCCGCTGCTTTAATAGTTTTAGCCTTAAATACACCAGGTTCAATGATTGAACCATAAACATCCGCAATAATTTCCAGCGCAGCCTCATCATTTCCAGAAACCACCTTCGCTATTTTCGTAATCGTATGTTCTTTATCGCCGGGATTTATACGTTCAGGAGAATAGCCCAACTTAAAGTCTTTACCTACCTTTAGCCCTGAAACCTCCTCTAGTATAGGTAAACAATCTTCTTCCGTGCAACCTGGAAATACCGTTGACTCATAAACAACCACATCGCCCT
This sequence comes from Saprospiraceae bacterium, assembly GCA_044352635.1. Lineage (GTDB taxonomy): Bacteria > Bacteroidota > Bacteroidia > Chitinophagales > Saprospiraceae > BJGN01. Next base: position 4,039 of record JBILDL010000019.1, read on the forward strand.
TTTTTAAAGCACCGCCAACCAATCGGGAGGCACTTAAAACATAGCTTAAATCTGGCACATAATGTTCATCAACTGGCGTTGGGACCGTTACTATAAAAAAATTACCCTCCTTCAAGTCTGCTGCATCGGCCGTAAAGAAAATGTCTCTGTCTTGAAATTCTTCAGCATCTAACTCTTTAGAAGGATCAACTCCATTTCTCATCAAATCGATTCGAGGTTGGCTGATATCAAAACCTATCACTTTGAAATGCTTAGCAAAAGCTAAGGCAATGGGGAGACCCACATAACCTAAACCGATAACAGCTATCTTATTTTGCTTATTTTTAAATTTAGTTATCATTTGACACTATTTATAATATGAATTATACCATTTAACGAACTCAAATATACCTGTTTTATAGTTTATTTTAGGTTGAAACCCTAATTTTTGTATCGGAGAAATGTCTGAGAAAGTAGCTAATACATCTCCCGGCTGCATGGGCAGTAAATTGAGTGATGCCTTTTTACCCAATTGTTTCTCAATTTCCTCTATAAAAGACATTAGTTTAACTGGCTGATTATTACCAATATTATATATTTTATACGGGGCAGAAGAGGCTGCCAGATCGGCTGTTTCAGGGTTCCAGTTTTTATCAGATTGGGGTGGATTATTTATCACTAAATGTATTCCTTCGACGATATCACTAATGTAAGTAAAATCTCTTTCCATCAATCCACTGTTAAAAACATCAATAGGCTTGCCTTTTTTTATGGCTTCGGTAAAGATAAATAAGGCCATATCTGGTCTTCCCCAGGGACCGTACACTGAAAAAAAGCGAAGACCCGTTGTCGGAATACCAAAAAGATGACTGTAGGTATGAGCCATCAGTTCATTACTTTTCTTTGAAGCCGCATACATTGAAATGGGATGATCTACCCTTTGAGCGGTGGAAAAAGGCAATCTGGTATTTAAACCATAAACACTGGAGCTGGACGCATAAACCAAATGCTTCACAGGGTATGAACGGCAAGCTTCCAGTATATTAAGAAAACCTGTTATATTTGATTTCACATAAGTGTGCGGGAATCTAATGCTGTGCCCAACCCCTGCCTGTGCGGCCAGATTAACGACGATATCGAAATGCTCTCGTTCAAATAAACGCATGATCCCCGCCTCATCTTCCAGTTGCATGCAAATAAATCTGAAGGAAGGATAAGTAACACTCTGGACTAGTTCTCCATCAACCATATTTTCATAAATACCCAGTTTCTTCAACCTGTTCCACTTTAAACCCGGATCGTAATAATCGTTGACAGCGTCAAAGCCTACTACTTCGAAACCATCTTTAAGCAGGTATTCCGCCAGATGAAATCCTATAAAACCAGCAACACCTGTAAGTAATATTTTCAAAGTATGCTATTTTGTTAAAAAAATAAGGCTAAAAGTACAAAATAGTAAGAAAGTGAAAATAAAAAATTCAAATCTCAATTAACTTTAACCGAATAGCATTCTTTGTATTATACGATACAACTAATTCATCAACAATTATATACGCTATTTTAGACTGACTTTTTCATAAGATTCATATTTCCTTTGTACCTAAGGCAGTATCACCGAAACGGCTTCGAATGTGATCTAAGGTTTTGAGTAAGTGTATATTTTTAGTCCCCTGATCAAACAAATCCAACTGAGGAGATCCACTTACCAAACCAGCGAGTTGTACGCCTATTAATCGAATGCCTTGTCTTCTATCATAAAGAAGGGTCAATAGCCCAAAGGCCTCCCTTTCCAACGTACTATCGTTGCAGGTAGGCGTTAATTTTTTTTCCTTGCTGAAGGTATTAAAATCAGCGTAACGTATTTTAATACGTAGTTTGGTACACAAGCACTTACGTTCACGTAATTGTTTGGAAAGTGTGCTAAGACAGGCAACTAAATGCCTTTTAAGTATCCCTAAATCCGTTATTTCCTTGTCTAACACTTGTTCATTTTGAAGTGTATCTTGTTGAAGATGCGGTACAACAGGAGAATAATCCTCTGCATTTGCTTTTTTCCACAATTGCACCCCAGGTTTTCCAAATTCTCTCTCTAACAACCTTGGTGGTAATGCTGCCAAAAGACCAATTTGACGAATCCCCATCAGATTTAATTTTCTGGAAATAATATCTCCGACACCGGGTAGTTTACGAACTTGCAGTGGAGATAAAAATCCTCTTTCTGTACCTTTTTCTATGAGTCGCGCGCCATTAGGTCTTGCTTCCAAAGTACCTATTCTGGCTACTAACTTATTAATTGCCAAACCCATAGATAAAGGCAAATGGGTTTCTTTAAAAATACGTTGCTTAAGTTCTTCTGACCAGCGCCAGCAGCCAAAATATTTATCCATCCCTGTGAGATCGGCATAGAAAGCGTCTAAAGCAGCTCGCTCGCAAATGGGTACAGCCCCTTGAATTATTTCCTCAATAATGCCTGATTCCCGTTGGTAAGCCTCCATATCTCCCTGAATAATAATAGCTTCCGGACACATTCTGCGAACCATTCGTATAGGCATACCACTATGAATACCCCATTTACGAGCCTCAAAACTACAGGATGCCACGACACTTTGAACCCCATTTCCACTAACAACCAATGGCTTGTTTCTCAAACCAATGTTACGTCGGACTTCAACAGATGCAAAGAAAGAGTCCACATCCAAATGCAGGATAGCGCGTTCAAACATAATACAATAAAACTTTGTGCGATAAGGGTATAATAACTAGTACGCATCAAAGATAATAAAACAATTTGTTTAAAACAAACAAATTGTTTTAAATTATATTAAACCTCCATGAATTCATTGGGAACAACTTCAACATTGGGCTGAAGTGCTTTTCTGTAACCAATATGCACGCGATCTACCTGCATTTTACCAGCTTTGAAATAGAGGCTTACTGCTTCTCTATTGTGCGCACGCACTGTGGTAAGAAAATAGTACTGATATTTTTGTGAAAGCGCAGGACTAGCCATAAATTCAATAATGAGAGCAAATGCGCCTTTTGTTTTAAAATCGGGATGGATGGCAAAACCAGTGCCTTTAATAAATAATTTCTTAGCTGTTTTCAATCGGAAAATCAATCCGGGAATTTTCCACCAGGATAGCTTACCCCGTGCAGATTTAAGGAGTGGATTTATGTCAGGAAAAGTGGCACAAAAAGCAGCGGGTTGGCCGTTAATGTAACAAATAGCCAATAATAATGGATCCAAAATAAGCTTTGACTCCTCTAAAATAGCTTTAATTTTCTTAGGTTCAGCGGGTTTAAAATGTTCAAATCGTCCAAAAGCTGCGTTATAAATTTCACAAAAATCCTCCGCATATTTGTCCTTTTTCTTTGGATCATAGAGCTCAACCACTACTTCATTACTTTGTCTTATTCTATCACACACTGCTCTTAACCGACTGACGTCCAGATCATTTAAATCTCCTTTTATAGTAAGAATCTGCTCCCAGGCAATATATTTATTAGACTCAAAGAAAGAAGCATAATAAGAAGGATTATAATTTTCCTGAAACAAAGGCGGATAAAAGCCTTTGATCAGTAAACCCCAGTATTTATCTCGGCCACCAAAGTTCACAGGACCGTCAACAGCCTGCATTCCCTTTTCCCTCAACCAATTTTCTGCCGTCTCAAACAAAAGATTAGCTGCTTCATTATTTTCAATACATTCAAAAAAGCCTATGCCCCCGATAGGATACTCGAGATGGCTGTTTGCCTCATGATCGATAAAAGCAGCTATTCTACCTATCGGCTTTCCCTGATTATCCAATAAAACAAAAATACGGGATTCGCCATGAGAAGCAATGGGATTTTTCTGAGGATTAAAAACATCCTGCACATCACCTTGAAGATGTGAAATCCATTGCTTATCCTTTGCATAAATGAGAAAAGGAACAGAATGAAATAACTGCCAACCTTTTGAATCCAGCACTTCTACACACTTCATGGGATACTTATTTTAAATAATTAAGTTTAAAAGAACAAATGAATATTAAAGTTAGTAAAAAAATGGCACGGTTATTGGTTCTTAGAATACTATTAAAAGAAATAATTTCTACAAAACAGGTCTCCTATTATCATTTGTTAAAAGAAAAAAGGCTGTCCCCCGACAGCCTCTTTCTTTTTATTTTTAAAACTCGGCGTTACCTGGAGTTCTTGGAAAAGGAATGACATCGCGTATATTTCCCATCCCTGTAATGAATTGAACCATGCGCTCAAACCCAAGACCGAATCCTGAGTGAGGCGCACCACCGAAGCGTCTTAAATCTAAGTACCAATCCATTTCCTCTGGATGAATACCTGATTTTTCCATACGATCGATTAGCACACTTTCTCTTTCTTCCCGTTGAGAACCACCAATGACTTCCCCAATACCCGGGAATAGTACATCCATTGCAGCCACCGTTTTATCGTCATCATTCATACGCATATAGAATGCTTTGATATCTTTAGGATAATTACGAACGATCACTGGTTTTTTAAATTCCTTTTCTACCAAATAGCGCTCATGTTCTGCCTGTAAGTCCCTGCCCCATTCTACGGGAAATTCGAATTGACCTTTTTTATATGGCTTTGATTGCATTAAAATAGCCACGGCTTCGTCATAAGTGATTCTGACAAAATCGTTATTTACTACAAATTCCAATTGTTCAAGCAGACCCAATTCACGACGTTTATCAGTAGGAAGACTTTTCTCTTCTTCTTTTAATCGTTGATCTAGGAAAGCAAGATCTGTGGCATTATGCTCCAGTACATAAGAAATAAGATACTTACAAAAAGCCTCCGCCAGATCCATATTATCTATGATATCATAGAAGGCCATTTCGGGTTCAATCATCCAAAATTCCGCCAAATGCCTGGGCGTATTAGAATTTTCAGCTCTAAAAGTAGGTCCGAAAGTATATATTTTACCCAAAGCGAGCGCTGCGATTTCCCCTTGTAATTGACCAGAAACGGTTAAATTGGTTGCCTTACCAAAGAAGTCCTTACTAAAATCTACTTTACCCTCCTCATTTAGAGGTGGTTTATCAGGACTTAACATCGTGACCCTGAACATTTCACCAGCTCCTTCTGCATCACTCCCCGTTATGATAGGTGCGTGCAAATAGTAAAAACCACGGTCATTATAAAACTTATGGACAGCAAAAGCCACCGCGTGTCTGATTCTAAAAACGGCACTAAAAGTTTGAGTTCTCATTCTGAAATGAGCCTTTTGCCTTAAGAACTCCATCGTCTGCCTTTTGGGCTGCAGCGGATATTTTTCCAGGTCATTGTCCCCTAAAATCTCTACGGTATCTGCAAGAATCTCAAACTGTTGTCCCGCCCCCTGAGAGGATTGAAAACTTCCAGTCACCATGATACATGCATGAAAACCTATACGACGAGTGATAGTCGCAGCGATTTTTTCAGGATCAACAACTATTTGTAAAGTCCCGGCATCACTTCCATCATGGAGAGCAATAAATTGATTATTTCTAAAAGCACGCACCCAACCCATGACGGTAACCTTTTCACCAATAGGTTGATTTTTTAGTAGCGACGCTATTTCCGTTCTATTATACATATCCCTTCCTTTTTACGGAGGCAAAAGTAAAGATTTTCCCTATAATTTTATGTCTTTCTGCTTAGGTAATCCCTTATTTTCATCAGGAACAACTAAATAGACTTTTCCAATAAGCCCTGACGAAGTTAAATCCCACTTTTTAGCATTAAACGGTTGATAGCGGATATCCACCATATTAATATCATAAAAAGTCTTCCATTCAGGGAGTTCTGTATCCCTTTTTCTCATCAAATTAGCTGCATTATTCTGCACTACAATATTTATAATGTTATTCTTTTTTTTCAAAATACGAACAGGCACTTGCACTTCAAAGGGGAAAGACCAGGCTGTTCCGCAGTAAAATCCATTGATGGTAACTGCTGCTGTTTCCTTAACCTGATCGAACTTTAGCATTACGTATTTATGCTGTTTCTGTAATTTGCCGAAATCAAAGGACGAAGTATAAACTCCCTTTCCACAAAAATATTCCAGCTCTTTTGAACCAAACGTTGTCCAGGAATGAAGCGAATCCGTTTTCTTTGAAGGGATAACCGTATTTTCAAATAAACCGTTGAACGAAACATCCCACGTTTTTCCAATCTCTACGATTTTACCCTCTATTTTATCGAACCATTTTTCATTCGTTTCGCCAGAAAAATAAGTATATAATAACATTGATTTGCCAGGCGCAAGATTCACCCATATTTTACCTTTGGAGGATATGCGCCCTCGCTGACCAGTAAGCGGATCCATCCACTCATAATCTGAAGAAAAAATACCCGGAGAAATACTATCCCTTACCTCTTTTGAACCTTGATTCACTAGAAAGTAAACATAGCCCTTCGAGGTCTTTTTCCTGATAAAATCTATTCCGTGTTTCTTCCAGGGTTCCCGTGTGGAGCGTATTTTTTCTAGATCCAATAACAAATTATTAGTTGTTTTTAACTGCCAATGATTAATTTCTGACATTCTTATTCTGGATGAAAGACCAGAAAATTTCTCAGGTAATTTATCTACAAATAAAATAGTTGCACCAGCATTTGAGAGCGACTGAAGATAAAGAAAAGTAGGCTCCGAAATGTAAGTCGTTGCAGGAATGATCAGCGCGGCAACAGAAATATAGTCATTATATAAACGTCCTTTATCATCTATTTTCAGACTCATCAATTGTCTGTCAGAAATGTAGTCAAAACTAATACCATTATTCCAAAGCATTGTAGCCGTTTGTCCAAAAGGCGTTTGACCAAACCATTTAGCATATTTGTGCACATCGAGCTGAAGCAAATGAGAACCTTTATGTGTACTCCATAAATCGTGAATAGGGAAATACAACAATACATCCGAATCTGATGTACTATTCTGCAATGTCATTTGAACATTCGTCACATACTTGTTCAATAAATGAAATTCATCTTTAAAATGAGATTGTAAACCTACATTTGAAGAGGCATAAAAAAGCCAGCCCGGATAAGGCACCTCTTTAGGTGAATACGTTGTACCGTGATAAAAAACATGATTAATTCCAGAAACAAATAATTCATCTATTTGTGGTTTTAATTGACTCAAATTCACTTTAAAATGATTGGCCAACCAGGTGCCTGTTTCTGAACTGACCAATGATTTCCCATTTACATTGGCTGCCGACGAGGCCATTTTTAACATTAGCGGATTTGGGCGCCCGAACCGATCTTCTTCAAAATCTTCGTCACAAGCTAATCCCGGAATATCAAACTCACTACATCCGAAAGATTCTGTTTCAGGAATATCAGATAGTGCATATAAATCGAGTAAATTACCCGGTGACCCATGTGCCTGAAATCTGGAAAGGCTATTATTATTTTTCACCCATTCCGTCCATTTGGAGCCAAAAGATTCATATAGTAAATCAGATAAAACCTCTCTGATATCACACATTACATAAGGAAAATCGACATGAGAAGTATCCTTCAATACCCCTAAATAGGGAAGTAATGAGTAATTTTTTCTTTCCTCAAATGCGTTCAACAAATTTTTTGTCCAATCTGCTCCAAAGACCTCATAAGAATCGTGGTAAAAAGCACGAGGACTCAATGTTCCAGGGTGTTTAATGAGTACAGAGTCAAAATAATTCAAATAATGACTGACAGATTCCTCGTTAAAATAATCCATCACCAGCCCTTCACCACCTGGCGCGGCACGTTTTACTTTTTGACCTGTGGGTTTTACGCCCCAAATAGTTACTTTCCAATTTCCTTTTGGAACAATATGTAAGCTAACGCTTTTCTTTTCATCAAGGTCAAGCCAAATTATTTCCCCCTTTTCATTTTCTGCCTTTGCCCCGAGAATGCCCAAAGGAAAGGCTTTTATTTTAAGGCTATCCAGAGGAATGCGTAAAGAATCTGTAGCTAAAAATACTGCTTCAAATTTCTCCAGTGCCGCTGCAGCAGAATTTTGATTAATCATTGGCCCGCCATAAGGCCAACCTGTTCCAAGTGTTATATCAACACCCAGGCCAAGTGAATGGGCTTGATTTTGAGTAAAAT
>JBILDL010000315.1:0-3646 GCA_044352635.1 Saprospiraceae bacterium
GCGTAAATAAAAACGCCAACCAGATGAAAAAAATATTTTTAGTTGCTTATCTTTTAGTTCAATCCAGTGTTTTTTCTTTTTCCCTGGATTTGGAACTTAATCAATGGTACGATTTTACGGGCAAATTGAACGACAAAAGTATTAAACTTTCTTTCTATACCCTTAAAGGTGGAAAACTTATTGGAAGTTATTGTTCATTTTCAAATGAAGCTAAGGTAGCATTAAGCGGCTCTGTGAAAGGTAATGAAATCTATTTGATCGCTTCTATAAATGGGAAGTTTACCGATGAATTAATAGGTAAAATATTCACCGATGACCAGGATAGATTGGAGGTAACCTGGCATAAAATGCCCAATGGTGAAAGAATTATTTTTAAATCTGTTTTGTTATCTGTAACCACTGGAACATCTGCTAAAAGATATGCCCATGTTTTAGGATCAGATGCAGCGGTGGAACAATTTGTGGCTAATGTGAGAAAAGCTATATCACAAGGCGATAAAATATGGTTGGCTGCTAACCTCTTCTATCCATTAAATGTTAGAATTTCTGAAAAATTGGTTCTAAACCTAAAAAGCAAAAATCAGTTTTTATTGCAATACGATAAAATTTTCACGACTGAATTTAAATCTGCATTAAGTAAAACGTTCTCTCATAACCATTTTAATAATTATCAAGGAGTTATGATTGGTGACGGAGAAATATGGATAAATAATGCTTTGAATGCCTCTGAATTAAAACCACAATTTCAAATTATTGCCATTAATCCTTAACTGTTGTAAATTGATTTTTTCCGTAGTGGCATTTTTTTTCGTTCCTTTGTTCCATGAAAAAAGTAAAATATTTAATTGTTGGTCAAGGGATAGCTGGTACCGTTTTGGCTCATACCTTTGAAGATGAACACCTTGATTTCCATATCATTCATCAACGTCAATCAGGTGAATCTTCCTCCGTTGCAGCGGGAATAATTAACCCAATAACAGGAAAGTATTTTATAAAATCATGGCAGGTAGATACCTTAATACCTTTCGCTGAAAAGAAATATTTTCAATGGGAACAGAAACTTAATAGCCATTTTTATTTCCCCCGAATTATTCTTAGGTCCCTTCACGGAGTATCAGAACAAAATGATTGGCTTGCCAAAACAGCAGATCCTTCAGTTAAACATTATATTGCTGATTTTTTGGATGTTACCCCTTTCGACTGGATAAATAATGAACCGCTCGGGTATGGTCAAACCATTGGTGGAGGTCAGGTGAAATGGCATGATTTTCTGACGCAATCGGAAACTTACTGGACTAAAAAGGGTGTTTATACCAAAGCATTATTCGATTACCAGGCTTTAGTTATTTCAGAAAATGGCGTTCAATACGGAGATATTTTTGCTGATCAAATTATTTTTTGTGAAGGGCATTTCATGTTACAAAATCCATGGTTTAATTTTTTACCCTTAGACGGAGCTAAAGGGGAAGCGCTTTTAGTGCAAATAGATAAGGTTCATCTCGATATTATCATAAAACATAAATTTTTTCTTTCTCCTTTTTCTGAAAATGTACTTTGGGCTGGTGCTACCAATAAATGGGAATTTTCTCATTTTCTGCCCGATGAAGATTCTGAAAGCTTGCTCCATAGTGAAGTGGCCAAAATGATTCGTCAAGAGTACGCAATTTTAAAGCATCTGGTGGGTATTCGGCCGACAGTTAAAGATAGAAGGCCTCTCATTGGTCGTCATCCTGTTCATTCCAGATTATTCATTTTTAATGGGTTAGGAACGAAGGGAACCTCCCTCGCACCGTATTGGGCGAATCATTTTGTTGAATTTTTATATAAAAATGGGGATTTAAGCAAAGAAGTTAGCATCAACAGGTTTAAAAATAAATAATCTAAACCTTTTCGTCGTTATCCATTTAATACAAGTTGTAAAAAAAAAATATCATGAAATGTAATGTTCTCAAAGCATTTTTATTTATAATTCCAATGGTCGGATTGGCTTCTACTACCAATTTTGAAAGCCCTATTCATGAATTTGAAAAAACACCTTCAATGAATTATAGTGAACTATGGAAAACAGTAGATTCTCTCCATCAAAATGGTTTGTACAGAGAAGCATTGGCTAAGGTGGACATCATTTATAAGCTGGCAAAGGAAAATAAGGAAACGGAGCAATTTATTAAGTCTTTACTATATACGGTAAATTATTTAAATGAGTTGGATGAGAATGGAAATATCCTTGGAATTAAAAGGTTAGAAAGGGAGCTTCTTACCATTGGATTTCCGGACAATGCTATCGTTCACAGTATTTTAGCGGAACTTTATACAAATTATTTACAAAGGGAATCCTGGTCTTTGATGGATCGGAAGGAGGCCGAGGGTGAAAGACCTGATGACCTCAAATTATGGTCCATCAGACATTTTGAAGATGTAATTTCTGAGCATTATTTTAAAAGTGTTTCATTTTCAAGCGCAAAAAATTTTGAACTAAAAAAAATAGACGGACTTTTTTTGAATCCAGCAAAAGAGACTTATTTTTTAAAAACGCTTTATGACTTTTTGGTCTTTCGTGCCACACAATATTTTACTAATCAGGAGAGTAGATTAATAAAGCCAGATGATGTTTTTTATTTGCAAAATACTGCCTCATTATCCTCTTTAGAAACTTTTATAAATATTGATTTTTCAAGGGCAGATTCTACCTCTTTTCTAAGAAAAGCTCTTTTATTATTTCAGGAGGTTTTAACTTTTCATCGTTTAGATAAAGATCCTACCATTTTAATTGATTTTGATCGTCAACGTTTATTGTTTGTCCATCGAAATTTGATTTATGCTGAGAAAGACGTTTTATTACGCAAGGAATTAGAACATTTAATAGCAAAGTTCCCCGTCCAGGCTACTACGGCTGAAACTTATTATTTGTTAGCCTATGAAAAGTACAAACAAAAATTATTAAACGAATCGGTGGCTTTATGCGAGCAGGCTATTAAAAAGTTCCCCAAAACCTTCGGGGCGTTTAAATGTAACGAATTATTGCAAAGTATCAGGGTAAAAAACTTATCATTAACCATAGAGGACAACGGGTTACCTAACCAGCCCATTTTATTAAAAGTTACTTTTCAAAATATCCAGTCATTTAAAGGAGGGGTCGTTCCTATTTCTTTTTCAAGCTTCCAGCAAAGTAAATTATTGTATAAAGAGGAGGACATTCAATTGTTTTTAAAGGATAAAAAACCAGGAAAGGAGGTTTTAATAGTTCTGCCTACTTCTACTGATTATCAGCAACATGTGACTGAAATTCCTTTAGAGGGACTTCCTGTAGGTCATTACTTGTATGTATTCAAAAGCGATGAAACAAAGTATTCCTTTCTATCTTTTCAAATATCGAACATAGGCTATTTTGTTAATAATGAGGGGTTTGAAAAGGTAGCGTTTCAATTTTTCGATAAAAAATCGACAGAACCTAAAGGAGGCATCAGTGTTTTAGCTATCCCCGTGAGGACAGGTTATTTTTCGCCCAATGCGCCTGTTATTACCTTCAAAGAAACGTGGAAAGAGAGTGATGACGAAGGTTTTCTTTCGTATTCTTTACCTCAGGGTGCTTTTAATTTCAAAATAGCAAATGGGGATGATACCTTACTGATTGAGGAGAATTTTT
>JBILDL010000316.1:0-3643 GCA_044352635.1 Saprospiraceae bacterium
TCGGCATATTTAGCTTTATAGCCTCTAAAATTACCCCCATAACGGGCAAGCACTATTTTTCCTTTTACAGAAACACCCAGAGAAGCGAGTTTTTCAAAATCTTCTTTGGTACCATAATTCACATAAACCACTTCGGCCATCACATCGCCATTGCCTGAAAATGAATTCCAGCCATGGCTAATCGCCGGGTTCGCCGAAAAAGCATCTTCCCGTTCAATATTTTCTTTAATATTGAGCGGTTTACGATAAGGTAGAACAATTTCAAGAGAAACTTTGCCTGCATTTAACGGTAGATAAATATCATAAGGAGGCCTTTCAACCTGTAAACCGGCTTCTAACATGGTTTTTGAAATATAATCAGCCACCCTTTTATTCGCAGGAGAACCAGCTAAATGAGGTTCTTTGGTTAAAGCTTCCAAATGTTTTTTAAAAATCTCAGATTTAGGCAGGTTGATAATGAGGGATTCCATTTCCTTTTGGATATCAACAGCTTTACTATTGAATCCTGTAAAGGATTGACCTTGAACATCAAAGTACAAAAAAAACAGAAAAAGAAGCGTTGACCATTTTAAAATGCGCATTATTTATTAATTTAGAAAGTGGAAAATAGGTTAGTAAAATAATGGTTTTTAAATCATTGCCCAAATAATTTGTATCAATTCCTATTTTCATTGTAATTTTATTAAAATAAAAACTTAAGTCATTTCTTATGAAAACAACCCCATTCCTCCTCTCATTGGTTTATTTCCTGTTATTTTCCTGTTCCAAACAAATAGAAAACACAAATAGTCCCACCTTATCATCCTATTTTGAACCTACAATGAAGGGTATCCAAACGGGAGGCGTTCAACTCATTCCATTGATTGAAGGAAAAGATACTTTTAGTTTATGGACAAAAAGAATAGGTAATAATCCGAAAATAAAGGTTTTACTATTAAATGGTGGACCTGGTGCAACCCATGAATACTTTGAATGTTTTGAAAATTTTTTACCAAAGGAAGGTATTGAATTTATATATTATGATCAATTGGGAACAGGTCGATCTACTAATCCAATGGATACCTCTTACTGGGATCTTGCCAGATATGTAGAGGAGGTTGAAACGGTGAGGAAAGCCTTGAACCTGAATAAAGATAATTTTTACTTATTAGGTCATTCCTGGGGAGGTATTTTAGCTATGGAATATGCTGTTAAGTATAAAGCAAACCTAAAGGGGCTTATAATTTCAAATATGATGGCCTCTTGTCCGGCTTATGATAAATATGCAGAAGAGGTTTTAGCTCCTCAGATGGAACCCACTGTTTTGGCTGAAATCAGAGCTTTGGAGGCAGCTAATGATTTTGGAAATCCACGATATATGGAAATCTTGATACCCAATTTTTATGAAAAACATGTTTGCCGCATTCCTGCTCAAGATTGGCCAGAGCCAATGTCCAGGTCTTTAAATCAAACAAATCAATCCCTTTATGTTACCATGCAAGGACCGAGTGAGTTCGGATTATCAGGAAAATTAGAGCAATGGAACAGAATGGAGGACTTAAAACATATAAAAGTACCGACATTGGTTATCGGTGCAACGCATGACACGATGGATCCTGCCTATATGGAAAAGATGGCAGATAACATGGAAAATGGCAGTTTTCTTCTATGTCCAAAGGGTAGTCACATGTGTATGTACGATGACCAGGAACGTTATATGTATGGCCTCATTAAATTTTTAAAGGAAAGCAGTGAAGGTCAATTAAAAATCACCTTTTAATTTTTTTCACCAATGAAAAATGTTATTTATTCCTTCTTTATCGCAATGATTATAGCTCCTGTCTATGGTGATGCCCAAATCCTGAATAAATTAAAAAACAAGGTACAACAAGCCATAGAAAGAAAGATTGAACAAAAAGTAGAAGAAAAAGTAGAAAGAGAGGTGGATAAAGCAGCTGGGAAAGCAGTGGATAATGCATGGGATGCCGTTTTTGGAGCCGATTCTGCTACCTACAATGGTTCTAGTATTGATACTTCAAAACTTAGGCAGTTAAGTTCTGTCTTTAATCAAACAAACGTTCCTACTGAATCACAGTATAGCTTTGACATCAAAACGACGATGGAAATGAAATTTATTCCAAAATCTGGCAAATTAGAACCTCCAACGATGCTGGAAATGTATTTCAAGCAAGGAACAAAATATACAGGTTCTACCTATAAAGCCGATGCTTCCAGGAATCAGGACGAAATGATGTTTATGATTGCTGATTATCAAAACAAGGCATTAGTTGTTTTAATGGGTGATAATGAAAAGAAATATCGTACGGTAATGTCTATGGATCCAGCACTTTATAATCAATCCAATCAAGTAGAAAAACAGCAGGAACCAGTTGATTGGAATAATGTGACCGAATGGCGGGGATATAAAAAACTGGGAAAAAGAACCATCATGGGCTATTCCTGCGATGGCTATACGATTACCAATGAGATTGGAAAATCAGAGGTATGGATAACCCGGGATGAATTGTTCGGCATGGAAAACATCTTTAATGCAGGAAATATGGGCATGAAATCAAAATTTCCATCTGAAATGCCTTATGGGATGTTAGTTGAAATGCAATCTGAAGACTTAAAAACAGGAGATAAATCAATCATTACCCTAAAGGAAGTAAAAAAAGGAATCAATCAGGTATTCAAAATGAGTGATTACCCTAAAATTGGAGAGTAATAAAGAAAATATCAGAAAAGGGCGATGGCAATTAATTCCGCTTTGCTGTTTATTTCTAATTTACGGTATATGCGCTGTAGATAATATCTAACACCGTCTATAGATAAATCAGTATCACCGGCAATCATTTTATAAGATTGCCCTTGGCAAACCAGTTTAACGATTTGTTTTTCTTTTACGCTTAAGATATCCTCTCCATCAAAATTTGATTTTGCCCGAAAGCTTTTTACCATAAACGGCAATACAGAATTTGAGACATAATTCCCAAATTCCATCATATTATCCAACCCTTTTTCAAAGTCTTCCAGTGAATCACTTTTCAGGCAAAATCCATCTGCACCCATTTTAATAGCCTCATAAGCTTTAAAAGCAAATTCCTGATGTGTTAGCACCAAAATTTTAGCCGATGGGAATTCCTTTTTTAAGGATTTATAAGGATCAATTTTATCCAAATAATTTGATAAAAGATTAGTGATGATAATATTTACAACGAAAGGGGGGCTTCTGAAAAAGGAAGTCAAATCCGAATTTTTTGAAACCACAATATACTTTTCCTTCTCCATTAAAAAGTCAGCCATTCTAGCCATCAAAATACTGTCTTCATCTATTAAAGAAACTTTATTCATGTTCTATAAATTCCTGAAGACTACAATTAATAATTTTTTTGAAGATCTTCTCCAGACTTATTCTGTCTAAAAAACCAGCATCTAATGCCAAATCTGTAATAGAATGCTCCTTTAAATAATTTTGCTCGATTTTAATTATTACAAATGAAATTCTCAAAAAATTCAAATATTCCTGAAAACTTATTTCCTTATATTCATTTAAGTAATAGATGATTTCCAGGTCGTCCATCTCAAGTTCGCTGGCGAATAGAGAAAGGTTAAAATTTTTATTCAAATAGGAAGTGGAGGAATTTTCCCAATCTAATATTTT
>JBILDL010000317.1:0-3641 GCA_044352635.1 Saprospiraceae bacterium
TTAAACGCTGAACCGCTATGCCTGGCAGTTGTGTCAATCCATGTAAATCTTCAAAAGTGGTAGTAAATCCCTTATAATGTCCCTTTGTCAAAAAACAAGTTAATCCTAACTCTATTTTTGCAGCCTCCCTGAGTGATTGGTAAAGAATACCATCTTTTCTGAGTGATGTTGATAAATGATATTCATTTTTGTAAACTTCACATAAATCGTCTATCTCAGATTCTTTAACCTGTTGGATTTCCGAGACCAAATCACCCATACCATGAGTATTTACATGAAAACCAAACTTTATTTGGGCCTCCACTTTATCTCCTTCGGTAACAGCGACTTGCCGCATATTATCACCAAAACGCACAAATTGGGCATTCTGAAGATCATGCCAACCTAATATTGCCCTGCTCCATTCATTTAATTGATTGGATATACGCTCATTTTGCCAATGTCCAACAATAACTTTTCTGGGTATTTTCATTCGGGACAGGATATATCCAAATTCACGGTCTCCATGTGCAGATTGATTTAGATTCATAAAATCCATATCAATATCGTTCCATGGGATATCGCGATTGAATTGTGTATGGAGGTGACACAATGGTTTATTTAAAATCTTTAATCCGTTAATCCACATTTTTGAAGGTGAAAAAGTATGCATCCACGTGATGATACCTATACAATTCTGATTATAATTTACCTCGAGAATTAGGTTGAAAATTTCTTCCGCCGTTTTAACAATAGGTTTAAATAAAATCTTTACGGGTATATTTTCACTATTTGACAGAAAATTAGCTATCGTTTGTGCATTTTCTGCTACTTTATTTAATGTTTCCTGTCCGTATAAATGTTGACTTCCAGTAATGAACCATATTTCTAATTTTTTTAGATTTTCCATGTTACTATTTTTCTTGTCCATAATAGGAATCTGGGCCATGTTTTCTTTCAAAGTGTTTCTGAATCAAAGAGGCTTTTAATAAAGGTGACTGAGGATTAATTTGTTCTGTTAACCAGGCCATTTTAGCAATTTCTTCTAATACAGCGGCATTATAAACTGCTTTTTTTGCACTGTTTCCCCAAGTAAAAGGAGCATGATTTCCAACGAGAGTCATCTCAACTTCCTCATAACTCAATTTTATTTCATCGAAATGATTCATTATTTGAAATCCAGTTTCATATTCATAATTTCCATGAATCATGCCATCATTCATAGGTGGTGCACAGGGTATATTGACCGTTAAGTGATCTGCGTGGGTTGTTCCATAAATGGGTATTTCTCGTTGTGCTTGCGCCCAGGCAGTGGCATAAGTAGAATGAGTATGTACAATACTACCAATATTTTGCCAGTATTTATATAGTACAGCATGTGTTTGGGTATCAGAGGAAGGTCTGAGTTTTCCATCTATAACGCGACCATCAAAATCGACAATAACCATCTTTTGCGGGGTGAGTTCACTATACGGAACACCGCTTGGTTTTATGGCAAAAACGTTGTTTTTATGGTCTGCCACGCTTACATTTCCAAAAGTAAACAGGACAAGACCTAAAGCAGGTAATTGCATGTTGGCTTGATAACATTCCTTTTTTAAAGATTTAAAATGTTTCATTGGCTACATTAAGTTTTTTTCCAGATAGTTACCCAGCGATAGGTATTTTTGATACCTCTTCTGATACAAATCTACTTTTTCCTGATTGGGATAATATGTTTTATCAAATCCAGCCCCCATAGCTTGCATAGCCTGTTCAACCTGAGAATAGATTCCAGCGGCTGTTGCAGCGAACATGGCAGCACCGAGGGCACAAGTTTGTTCACTTTTATGTACTTTAACTGGCATATTTAGTATGTCAGCTAACATTTGCATAATAAAAGGCGATTTTTTTGCCACGCCACCTAATCCAATGATACCTTTAACGGGAATTTCTTCCTGAATAAATCGCTCCACTATCGCTTTTGATCCAAAACAAGTGGCTTCTACTAAGGCTCTAAATACGTGTGGTGCCTCAGTCCCTAAATTCAAATGGGAGATGGCGCATTCTAATCGTTGTTCTGCATCAGGTGTTCTTCGCCCATTTAACCAGTCCACAGCTAGGGTTGACGTTTTTTCAAGGGGTAATTCACTGGCTTGTTGTGACAGTTTATTCAATATATTGGAATCCAGAGAATGTATTAATGCTCTCTTTTGATCTTCAGATAAAAAAGTAGATTCTTCAATCATTTGAATGGACGGCTTGAGAAGCATGTTTTTAAACCAGGCGTAAACATCACCAAAGGCCGATTGGCCAGCTTCCAGGCCGTATAAGCCAGGAATAATGGACCCCATTACCTGTCCACAAATTCCTTTAACACATTTATTATTCAAGTCTTGAGTTGAAACAACCATCATATCGCAAGTGGATGTGCCCATTACTTTACTTAAATAAAAAGGTTCAATTTGGCCTCCAACGGCACCAACATGGGCGTCAAAAGCACCAATGCCAATGGTTACATCAAGAGGTAGTCCTAATTTTTCCGACCATTCAGGCGCTATTATTCCAGCGGCACAATCTGTGGCATATATATTTTGATCCAATTTTGCTGTAAATCCATGTAGCAAGGGATTAATACCATTAAAGAATTCATTTGGAGGAAAACCACCAAATGCCTCTGACCAGAGTGCTTTATGACCAGCCGCACAAATGCCTCGTTTTAATTCTTTCAGGTTTTTTCCACCTGTTAATACAAAAGGTATCCAGTCACAATGCTCCACAAAACTGGCTATGTTAGATCTTATTTTTTCATCTGTTTTTAAAATATGTAGCAATTTTGCCCAAAACCATTCGGAAGAATATATCCCGCCAACATATTGTAAATAATCAATATTACTTTGTCGATTATAATGATTGATAGCCTCCGCTTCCTCAATACTGGTATGATCTTTCCATAAGATAAACATGGCATTTGGATTATCAGCAAACTCGGGAAGCAAGGAAAGGGGAGTACCAAATTTATCAACGGCAACAGGCGTTGAACCTGTTGTATCTATGGAAATACCCTTTATATTTTGAGTGATTTCTTCACTAAGTCCTTGAAGACAAGCCTTTATGGTATAGGTCAAACCTTCAAGATAATCCAGCGGATGTTGACGAAACTGGTTCAAACCGGGTTGACAAAAAAGTTGATTTTTCCAACGCGGGTAATAAAAAACGGAGGTGGCTATTTCCTCTCCATTCAGCGCATTTACCAGCAGTGAACGAACGGAATCAGTTCCAAAATCTACACCGAAAACATATTTATTCATAGAAATTTACCTGAAAATGAATACCATTAAACAAAGCTAAATTACTAAAATTAAAGAAGGATTCCCATATTAACCCGTTTAATATTTGCTGCTTATAATCAGCCATAAGTAATATAAAAGACCGACTTTTGGCTGATTATAATGTATATTTAAACTAAAATCTACCTAAAATGAGATATTTTTTCCTTGTTTGCGTAAGCGCCATCTTATTATTTTCCTTTAAAGAAAAGAAGATTAATAAAGAAATATTGCCTAATATCCTGCTTATTTTAACCGATGATCAGGGGCTTCACGATGTTTCATATTACGGGACAAAGGACATAAATACCCCAAATATTGATGCCATTGCCTCTAATGGAATGAGATTCGATC
>JBILDL010000318.1:0-3627 GCA_044352635.1 Saprospiraceae bacterium
ATAAGCAATGAGGCCGGCAGTAAATATAGATAGCTTTCTAACCCCTTGTTTACCAAAATATTCATTAATTATATCTGTCATTAAAAAGACGATAGGCCAGAGTAAAACACCAGCGGAAAATTGTAGCGCTCCTTCTTGTCCAAAAAGATTGATGTTAAATCTTGAAATTCCTAAGGTGTCTTCTAAGGCAAAAATTTTGACCCCGATAAACTCTGCAACGAGGGTGTTGGCAATAAAAAATCCTCCAAGAATAAAAAATAAAGTAGTCCCTTTATTCATTTCATTCAAATGATGATTTTTCTTATTCATGGTTGGTGTCATAAAAAATATTTATAAGTAAGGCTGAAACAAACCTTTTTGCGATATGTTTAAGGATAAAATTAACTTTTTAAAGATTAAAAAGTAGTTTTGTACTCATTAAATTTAATTAATTTATGCCCAAGTATGCAATAGATTTAAAAAGTGGTTCTATAAAAAATGAGCATCCTACCATTATTGGCATTGATCTCGGAACCACTCATTCTTTGGTTGCCATTATGGAAAATGGTAAAGCTCAGGTAGTTAAGGATGAATTTGGAGAGAATGCTTTATTAGCTTCTTTACTTCATCTTTCTGAAGATAACGTTTTTTCCGTGGGAGAAAAGGCGCGCACATATATTGAAGTGGATCCAAAAAATACTATATATTCTGTCAAACGTCTTATGGGGAAATCTTATGATGATCTGTTAAGTTATAAAGATTTTTATGGTTATGAGTTGCTTGATACCGGTCCCGAAAATTTAGTTAAAATCAAACTAAGAGATAAGTCATTTACACCTATTGAATTGTCAGCGGAAATTCTAAAATCTCTCAAATTGAGGGTAGAAAATCTTTTAGATAATGTAGTGTCAAAAGCCGTTATTACTGTTCCCGCTTATTTTAATGATGCACAAAGACAAGCCACAAGAGATGCAGGTAAATTAGCTGGCCTTGAGGTTTTAAGAATAATAAATGAACCTACAGCCGCTAGCTTAGCCTATGGCATAGGCCTGGATAAGTCAGAGGTTCAAACGGTGGCAGTATATGATTTAGGTGGAGGAACTTTTGATATTTCTATTTTAAATATTCAAGATGGCATTTTTGAAGTTTTAGCAACTCACGGAGATACTTTTTTAGGTGGTGATGATATGGATAAGTTAATTGCCAGGAATTGGTGTGACCACAATGGGCTTCCCGCTTCCTTTATTCCTTCCCTAAGAAAACTCGCCGAAAAAGCTAAAAAATATTTGTCAGAAAATGATTTGTTTCAAGAAACTGATGCTCGCTTTGGAGAATTATCATTATCTCGTTCTGAATTTGAATCTATAATCAAACCATTGATTGACAGAACCTTAATGGCTTGTAAAAAGGTTTTAGACGATGCTAAGCTGGACATAAATGCCATAGATCAGGTTATTATGGTCGGTGGTTCTACCCGTGTTCCATTAGTAAAAAATGAGGTAAGTGCTTTTTTTAAAAAACCTGTTTTTGATCAGTTGAATCCAGACGAAGTCGTTGCACTCGGTGCCGCCATACAAGCTGATATTCTGGCTGGTAACCAGGAAGATTTATTACTCTTGGATATAACGCCTCTTTCATTAGGTATTGAAACAGTTGGGGGATTAATGGATACCATTATTCCAAGAAATTCAAAGGTTCCAACGAAAGTTGGTCGAAGTTATACCACTTCGGTTGATGGTCAGACTAAACTTATGGTTTCCGTTTTTCAGGGGGAACGTGACCTGGTTATTTACAATAGGAAATTAGGTGAATTTGTTCTGTCCGGTATTCCACCCATGCCAGCGGGTATTCCCAAAATTGAAATTCAATTTCTTCTGGATGCTGATGGTATTCTTAAAGTTAAAGCAAGTGAGCTCCGGTCTGGGGTTGAAACATCTGTGGTTATTCAGGCTCAGTATGGTATCTCTGAAGAAGAAATGGCTTTACTTTTGCTTGACTCCATCAAAAATGCTTCTTCTGATTTAGCTGCCAGAGCTTTACAGGAATCTAAAAATGAAGCGGACAATGTTCTTCATCATTTAGATAAATTTATTTTGCAAAACACGGGTTTATTTGACGTAAATCAAGTGAATAAAATGAAAGAATTAGGGGAATTTTTACGTTCAACAACAAAGGGGGACGATAAATCTTCCATAGATCAGGCAATGCACGAATTAAATTCATTTACGAGACCTCTGGCAGAAGTAGCACTGGATCATGCTGTCGCTAATGCTTTAGTTGGGAATAAACCCGTTTAATATGAGCAAAAAAGAAAAAAACAGAGTCGGTATCGTTTACTCGACAAATCCTGATTTTCAATATGAATTGGACCAGGGAGAACAATTTGAGACTTTGGTCCCTTCCAAACAAGTATTAAGGATTCATCTGGATAGAAAGCAAAGAAAAGGAAAGGAGGTAACCTTAATTACAGGTTTTGTTGGGCAAATGGCAGATTGTGAGGCATTAGGTAAAATATTGAAACAGAAATGTGGCATTGGGGGGGCTGTAAAAGATAATGAAATCATTCTTCAAGGTGATCATCGTACAAAAGTGTTGGCTTTGTTATTAGCAGCCGATTATAAGTTAACTAAAATAGCTGGAGGATGACATTTAATATGGAAACGGAACCCACTATAACTTCTCACCTGTTAATGGTAAGACCCTCACATTTTGGGTTCAATGAGGAAACTGCATCCAACAATGCGTTTCAGGTAAATGACCATACTTTATCTCCTAAACAAATTGCTGCTTTGGCCATAAAGGAATTTGATGATTTTGTTTGTGTTTTAAGAGAAAATGGCTTAACCGTTACTGTGGTAGAAGATGATATTTCTATAACAACAACAGATTCTATATTTCCAAATAATTGGTTTTCAACTCATTCAGACGGAACATTGGTCACTTATCCCATGTTTTCAAAAAATAGAAGGCTGGAAAGAAGAGAAGATATTATTGAAATATTAAAGGAAAATTATGCTCTTTTTCATCGCATTCGTTTAGAGTCTGCTGAAAACGTAGGACAGTATTTAGAAGGAACCGGAAGTTTAATTCTGGATAGATCTAATAAAATCGCTTATGCCTGTCGAAGTATAAGAACAGACGGTAATTTACTCAGTGAATGGGCTGAAAAATTAGGATATCGGTTGGGTGTTTTTAACGCTAAAGATGAAAGTGGTATGGATATTTACCATACAAATGTCATGATGGCTTTGGGTGAAAACTTTGTTATCTGGGGTGGTGACGCTTTAACAGATGGGAATGAAAAAACTACCATAGAAAAATTGTTTTTTGAGACAGGAAAAGAGATTATTCCAATTTCTATAGATCAAATAGCTAAGTTTGCTGGAAATATGTTGGCTGTTAAAAATGAAAAAGGGGAGAGGTTGCTTATTATGTCTCAAACGGCTTATGATTCCTTGTCAGTAGAACAAATAAATCAAATTGAATCTTTGTCTAAAATTATTAGAGGGAATATTCCTATCATTGAAAAATATGGTGGGGGGAGTGTAAGATGTATGCTTGCCGAAATATTTCTTAAACTAAAAGCATAAAAAAAGCCCTCCTAACTTAAAGTTAAGAGGGCTTTTTACAATTAATGATTAATTGAAG
>JBILDL010000319.1:0-3609 GCA_044352635.1 Saprospiraceae bacterium
AATCGAAAACGGACAAGTCAGAGAGGTAAAGGCTATAGTAGATCATCCTAATTCAGACAGTTGGGAAAGTCAGGCTTGTATTTCCTGCGATGGCCGCGTTTTGTATTTTGCCAGTAACAGACCTGGTGGACTGGGTGGTACTGATATTTGGGTATCGGTAAAACAGAAAGACGGAACATGGAGTAATCCCTCTAATCTGGGTGCGCCCATAAATACGGACAAAGATGAAGAATCTCCATTTATTAGCAATGATGGAAATCGTCTTTTTTTTTCATCAACAGGGCATATTGGATTCGGCGGTCAGGATATTTTTATGAGCTCTTTTGATAAATATAGAGGATGGAGCAATGCCTTTAATCTGGGCCCCAAAATAAATAGTCCTTTTGAAGATTTAGGATTTGTTCTTACAGCGGACGGACTTTCCGGCTATTTTGCCTCTGACAGACCTGGTGGATTTGGAGGTATGGATATTTACAAGGTAAACCTGCAGAGTCAATTAAGGGGAGATTTAATCACTTACGTTTATGGCAGTATAAAAGATTCTTTAACTGGAAAGCCAGTTACAGGCACAATTAATTCAACGTCATTCCCTCTCGTTCAAGTAGATAATCAAGGTAGATTTTTTTTATGTGTTCCCGCAAATACGTCATTACCACTTGTCATTACTCATCCAGGGTATCATAGTCAGACCATAATAAAGGATATACCCGAATGGAATAACAAAAAATTCTACCCTTTGAAAATTTTACTTGTTCCAATACAGGTACCCATTCCAGAGGTAGTAAAACCCGAACCTATGGATACCGCTCCGCCTTTGAGCAGTAATCGCTTCAAGGAATTAAAAAGATATTATCATTCTCTATATTTTCAGTTTGATAGTGACATCCTGGAAATGGGTGAAAAAGAAAAATTAGAGAGTTACATCGCGGGAATACCTACTAAGTTTATACAAAGAGTCGAGATAAACGGCTATGCTGACGACGTGGGCGACTTTAAATACAACTTAGATTTATCGGAAAAGAGAGCCAAAGTTGTTTCTTTGTTACTATTGGAAAAAGGGGTGGAAATTAGTAGAATTTCATTGAAAGGTCATGGTGAAATAAAAGATGACCGGCCGAAACCATTAAACCGGAAGGTTGAGATAAAAATTACCACTTTAGAATAAGTTTACATCCTTATTAAAGCATTGATTATTTCTTTTTTAAAATAACCAATGCTTTAATAATTTAATGTTGAAAATAATTGAATTTATTGGATAATAGAATAAATTCAATGCGTTAAAATTACTCGTAGGTACTTTAAAGGTATTAAAAAGGACCCAATGAGGGTGCGAGGCGCAAAAGTGCAGACCGTTTTAAACAAGATTAATCAAATAATCAAACAATTAATTACCATTTTAAATCATTCTTCATCCTGTTTAATTTAAACGGGTTACAAAGTTTGCAACTGGTTTAACCATTTACTTATCTGGATGAAATTAAATCAGGTGATATTTTTTAATTTACTTTTGCATATTAAGTTTAAAACTAACAAGAATTAATACCTAAATAAATTACAATCAATAAATTATAATTTTCAACTTTTCTTTTACCTTCTTTAAATAACATATTTGGATTCGTAGCAGACCAAATTAAATCAGCAAGTACATTCATTTTGAAAATTTCCTTTTATAAAATAAAAACTCTATGTTTGCGAAAATCTTATAAATTAATTTCTATATGCATTATATTTTAAAAACCAATAAATTAAATAGTAATGCTATCTTAATAGTCTTGCTAATTATAGTTATTTCAAGTTGTCAAAAGGATCCAGAATTTAAGACTCCACAGACTGCTGAACAACAACCACTTACCGTTGCCACCAAATGGTTTGAACAATTTTATGCATTAACAAAAGCATGTCCAGGTTTTACCCCTCCGGTAGCTGCGAGAGCTTTTGGCTATGCAGGTGTTGCCCTATATGAATCGGTTGTTCCAGGCATTCCTACCCACCAATCTTTAGGCACTAAACTGAATGGTTTACCTAAAATGCCTATACCTAATTTAGGACAAAACTATTATTGGCCTGCTTGTGCCAATGCTGCCATGGCACATTTAGCTAGAAATTTATATGCAAACATGCCAAATGCTCAATTAGAAGGTGTTAATCAACTAGAAAAGCAGATGGTGGAAACATTCAGTTCTTTTGCCGATTTAGAGACACTTAACAGGTCGAAAGTATTTGGACAAGCTGTTGGAGAGGCTATTTTTGCCTGGTCTATTGGTGATGGAGGACATGAGGGATATAACAAAAATTTCCCTGAAAACTACATTGCACCCACCGGCCCTGGAAAATGGGCACCTACTGCACCATCTTTCCAGCGTGCATTACAACCCTATTGGGGGTCTAACCGAGAATTTGTAATTGGAATCATTAATCGATCTCAAACTTTAACACCACTTACCTATTCTACTTCGAACACTTCCCCCTTTTTTTCCCAGGCATTAGAAGTATATACCGTTACCAATACTCTAAACAAAGACCAAGAAATAATTGCTCATTATTGGAGTGATGATCCGGGTATTGGAGGCACTCCCCCTGGACACAGTATAAACATAGCTACTCAAATACTTACAAAAGAAAATGCATCCCTCGCACTCGCTGCTGAAACCTATTGCAAGGTCAGTATTGCCGTTGCGGACGCGTTTATTTCTTGTTGGAAATCAAAATATGAATTTAATCTTTTGCGTCCAATTACCTACGTCAGAGATGTCATAGACCCTACCTGGACACCCATCTTGAACACGCCACCTTTTCCCGAATATTCATCGGGGCATTCGGTCCAAAGCAGTGCCACAGCGCAAGTTCTTAGTGACCTTTTTGGTTACAGGTATTCATTTATCGATCGTACACACGAAATGCGGAAAGATATAGTTGGTACTCCACGTCTGTTCGCTTCATTTTTTGACTACGCGGAGGAGGCGGCAATTTCCAGATTATATGGTGGTATACATTTTCGAGACGGCATTCATTTTGGACTCAAACAAGGACGTATCATAGGAGAGGAAATTGGGGCTCTCCCCTTCAAACGATAAAAAAATAAATAAGCACACTTAGAAAATCACTATTCACTCCGAAACTTCAGTAAGTAACTAAAGTTTCGGAGCAAATTATCATCTTATTTATTTTCCTAATTAATATTATAATTCAAAAACACTAGCCTTGGTCCGTTATTTTATTTGTGGTGTTTTTAATAAAGTGAATATATAATTACCTTCTTCAGACGGACTTTACCCTAAGTTCCTTTTATTTCACAATTGACCACAATAGAAATGCGGCAATAAGTAAACACATTCAATATAATATGTGCAAAAATGACGCTATTTTAAAGGCTTATCAATCTAATTATCATTTTTTTTACATTCATAGAAGTGAAGAACTAACTAATCTGGCAGGTATTAACACTATATATTAGCTATTGCCATGAATTAATGTTCAAAAAATAATACGTAACTCTAAACAATCACTCATAAAAAAGCCTCCAAACAAGGAATAATTCGATGTTTGGAGGCGGCACCTAAAAACTTAGGCAAAAATTTATTTATTCAAAACTCTTTTCATTGTCACACC
>JBILDL010000020.1:0-11916 GCA_044352635.1 Saprospiraceae bacterium
CAAGCAGCACATGCCACCAAAAGGTAAAACACAACTCACTGAAAAGGAAATAGTTATAATTGCAAAATGGTTATCCTTGGGTGCAAGTCCTAAGTTATTACTTAAAGACTTACAGTTAACGGAAGAGGTCGTTTCATCTTCATTGGAAGAAAAAAATATAGCTAAAACAGCTGATTGGCCCTCTGTCCCTGACTTAGTTACTGTGTCAGAAAGCATGCTAACTCCGTTAAGAGACCGGGGTATAGTGGTGTTACCTTTAGCCAGTGGTCATCCGCTCCTACAGATAAATTGCCAGGCTATTTCTGATTTTAGCGACAAAGATGGGGAACTATTTAAAGGATTAGAAAAAAATATTGCTTCAATCAGGCTGAGTGGTACCAAGATTTCCGACAAAAGTTTGAAATGGATAAGTGGATTACCTAACCTCTCCAGACTTTATCTGGATAACACATTGATTACAGATGAGGGCATTGCTTTTTTAAAAAATACCACAGAACTAAGATATTTGAACCTGGTGGGAACGAGCATAACAGAAAAAGGATTGCGCGCTTTAAGCTCATTACCCCATTTAAAATCGGTTTATTTATATCAAAGCGAAGTTAAAATGGAAAACATGGCTGAAATACAGCAACGAATGCCTAAGGTTTATTTTGATTTAGGTGGGTATAAAATAGATACGTTAACGATGGAGGTTATAACCGAAGAGAAATAAGATTCCCTTCGGTTCTTAGTCTTTTTTACCAGCCAATGCCGTAATCTTCTCCAAAATGACTACTTCCACCCCAGAAAGAGCCATGTTTATGGTCAAAATAAATGGCATTAATAGGGCCGGATGTTTTTCTGTCAAACTCCAGCAAATAACCGAGTTTTTTGAGTTCCCTTCTTGTCCAATCAGGCGTTTGTTCATTCACTAACAAGCGACCAGGTTCTGAAAGATGTTTATCGAAAGAACTTTTCATTTGAAAAGAATTGACATTTGGCGCTTCACAAGCCTCTTGTACGTTCATGTCAAACTCCACCATATTCAAGAAAAACTGCAACAGGTTTTGGTCTTGAGAATCACCGCCCTGAACGGCAAAAGAAACAAAAGGAATATTATTGCGCAAAGCCAGGGTTGGCGTAAGGGTAACACGTGGACGCTTGCCGGGTTCTAACACATTAAACGGATTATCTGCGCCATCTAACACAAAAGCCTGCATTCTCTGGCTTAATCCAATGCCTGTATTTCCTGCAACGCAGGCGGGAATCCAACCACCACTTGGGGTAACACTGACCACCCAGCCCTCAGCATCGGCCGTTTCAATAGAGGTTGTTCCGGCAAAAAATCCTTCCCTATGTTCCTCCGACATTATGGAGGAATGGGAATTTTTATATTTTTCTAATAAAGATTTGAACGGATTAACTTTTTGTTCAAAAGGATATGGATCACCCGGACCTGCCAGCGTATCATTTCGATCGTATTGAATACTTTTCGCTCTTTCCCTTGCATACGCTTTCGACAATAATCCATTGATGGGTTCCGATGGGGAAAAATCGGGATCTCCATAATAAAAATCTCTGTCAGCGAAAGCAAGATGCATGGCCTGACAAATGGTATGAATATATCTGGAGGAATTATAACCCATTGATTTTAAGTCGAAATTTTCCAGAATATTCAGCGCTTGTAGCATTACAGGTCCCTGAGTCCAAGTAGTTAATTTATAAACATCGATACCTCTGTAATTTACAGAGACGGGCTCTTCCAATTTAACTTTCCATTTTGCGAGGTCATCCATAGTTATCAATCCACCCTGTTCTTGCACTCCCCTGACGAATTCCACGGCAATATCGCCACGATAAAATCTATCATAAGCAGCCTGAATAGCTTCCTTTCTTGATTTTCCCTGTTTTAACGCAGAGGATTCGGCTTCCACCAATTTTGAAAGCATCTGGAAAAGATCTTTTTGAACAAAAATTTCGCCACCTTCAGGTGCTTCCCTAGGTTCATTCAGATGAGGAAGAAAAATTTTTTTTGAATAGGGCCAGTTTTTAATTCTCCCCTTATTTTTTTCAATCATATCAGCAGTAGAAGTTTCCATGGGATAACCTTCAGCCATTTGCATGGCTGGTTTCAGCACTTGCGCCAAAGACATGGTACCATATTCACTCAACATAGTAAATAATCCACCTGGAGTACCAGGGGTAACGGCTGCGAGCGGACCATAAGCGGGAGGGATATCATAACCTTTCGACTTATAAAATGCGGGGGTGGCACCTGTTGGTGCAACACCTAAAGCATTAACGCCTATTACTTTACCTGTATGAGGGTTATAAATAAGGGCTTGCGTTTCTCCGCCCCAACTAAGGACGTCCCACATGGTAGCCGTTGCCGCGAGCATAGCACAGGCAGCATCCACCGCATTTCCCCCTTGTTGAAAAACGGTTGCTCCAGCCGTTGCAGCTAAAGGTTTACCCGTAATGGCCATCCAGTGTTTACCATGAATGACAGGTTTCTGCGTGGTTTGTGCATTTACAAAACTTATTTGAACCAGGCAGAGGATAGAAAAGAAAAAAATAATTTTTTTAAGTGCCATCATAATGAAGTGTTATTTTAAAAGCGTTCCTTAATTTCTTTTTGCCAAATCATTGATATAATTTAAATGATCTTCCGCTGTAATAAAATATTTTTTCAGTAATCCATTTTCATCTGCGCAGAGTAAATAATCCACGCCATTTTTATTTTGCTGAATAGATATATCCCAAACCCAACTATTATTTTCAACCAATTTAACTACAAAAGAGTTAGGATTTGGTAATGAAAGATCTACAAATTGAACTAATTTATCTAAACTGGCAGAAAAAAGTTTTCCTTTAAACAACTCCATTTTAGTAATTTCAGCATTGTGATAAACAAACTTATGAGAAGGAAATATTTCAGGATTCTGGAGAAAGGCATTTAAAGGAAATAGAAGGATTTTTCCATTTTTACATCCAAGAGACACTATATTTTCTGACATTTCAATGGCCGACACAGCGTGAGTGAATTCCCCTTTACCTATGGAAACCAGCAGATTAACCGCCTCACCTGGTTTCCATGTATAAAGTCCTTTACGTGTTGAAATCAAAAACTCCCCGCGTCCGTTCATTGGATAAATGGCCAATAAATCATCTTTTAATAGAGACCTTGATAGGACGCCTTTTTCCAAAGAAAAGATTATTAATTCATTTTGCCCTGCCAATAAATAGGTTCCATTTTGAAAAGAATTCAGCAGAGAAACTGCGGGTTTTACCGAGGAGGAACTGATAATCTTTACAGGAGACTTTCCCGGGTAGCTGGCATATACAGCGCCGTCGAACGTACCAAACAACGATCCATTTTCCCCTTTTAAAGGCAAAATGGTTCTTACGCGTTGCCCTATACCCGACACATTTTGCTGGTTATTTTTAAACAATTTGCCTTCATCACCTGCGCAAATGAATCCGCCACTATTGGCTACAACGGATCTAAGTCCGGCATTAGATTTTATCAATTGAGACGATATATTATTCTTTACTTCTAATTTCCTGGAAGCCAGATTTAATAATTTGAAAAGGCTGTTATTAGGCAATACAAAGCCTTCAACTTTAAGAGAAAACGCATTATAATTAGTAACTACAGCATTTAATTTGGTAATGAGTTCCAATGGATTTTCAGAGGCAGCCATTTCGCTGATAAGGGCAAAAAGATCATTTTTGATATTACTAAATTTCTCCCGATCTGTAGCCTTATTAGTGGCAATTATTTCCTTTTCCTTTGCTACTTCCGCTTTAGATTTTGCTACTTCAGTTTCCTTAATTTTAGTTATAAGTGATTGATTTTGGGTTTTGATAGTGCTTGCAGATTTTTCTAACTGAGCCCCCTTTCGAATCAAATCAACATTTTGATTTTTAATGGTTTTTTCCTTATTCAATAATTCATTAACAACCTTATCTCTTTGAACTATAGTTCCACTTAGACTATCCTGAGTTTCCTGCAAAGACGAATTTAATTTTTCGATTCGCTTTTTCTCCTTATCTAAATTTGCTTTTGCCCTTTCTGCTTCTTTTCTTTCCTCGACCGCGTTTAGATACAATGAAGACACCACAGTAAGTATAACGAAGGCAAGAATTACCCCAATCAGCATATTGCGTCGATACCGTTTTATCTCATTTTTTCTGGCATTTTCTTTTAAAACCATTTCATTTTTGTAGGTAGAATAGCTTAAAGTAAGATAATCAATGGCGTTTTGATACCCTGGAACAAGAAATTCCCCCCAAATTTTTGTAGGTTGAGTATTTTGGTACCATTGCCAGATAAAATCCAGATCGGGAGGTCTTAGCAAAGAGGTTTTCCCTTCGTCGTACCTTAATTGATCGGTTATAAGACGTTTATAAATATCTCTGGATTCTTTTTCTTCATCAAGCCAGGTTCTAAATCTGTCCCAATGAATAAAAATATTTTCATTTTTCAAAAAAACAAGACTATTTCTATGGTAGCTATGGGTAGAATTTCCATGTAACAAAGATACATCGGGGGGTAAAATATCTAAGAACTTACTTTCACCTTCAGAAATGTCATTTAGCAAAAATGAAATTTCATCTGTGGAAGCCTCACAGATAGAGCTTAGATGAGTTAATGTCTGCGGTTGAGTAAGCTTGCCCAGAGAATCTTCAGACAGCATGGCTTTAAACAATTTTTCAAAAACAAGCTTTTGCCTGGTATCGAGGCTGTCGTAATGATTTTCCAAATGTACCGCAAAACAATGTTGCAAATTTCCCACTTCAGCCAAATCATCTGGTTGTATGACCATTTCCCCACCGGAACTATGCAGAAAAGTAGTCCAGATTTTAAACATTAAGAACTGAAGATTTGGCAAGAGGCGCATATCGGAGCCAAACTGAGCGAGAAGTGAATCCATTGATTCAGGGCTAATACTCAAGTTTTTACCAGACAACGGATTAATAATCAAACGTTTTACATCGATACCATTTATTCGTGGTAGTAGATATTGACCTTGGTTCATCAAGTCTTGTAAACGCCGGTAAGGAGAAATGTCAATAATATTTTCTGCACCCAATGCAATGACTACATAGACGGCAATATCTTCTGCAAAATTAGCACCCGTTATAGCATTAATATATTGATTAGTTTCTTCATTTAGAACAGCTGCGTTATTAAACCGATCTGTATGCAAAAATAAATCTTCAAACTGATCGATAATGATAATGAGATTTTTCTTTCCAAAAATTTCTGACCGACGGTACACAGATTCCAGGCCCGAAATACCCTCTTTTAAATTTTTCTCTATCCATAAACGTTGCTCAGGTGTGGACTTAACGGAGGGGTTTAATAAATTATTTTCCGATAAGGCATAAGCAAGATTCTTGATGGGTGCTAATCCTGGTCTGGTATTACAAATTACCCATTCCTTGCCTGCAAGACCGTTATGCCCCTTCCTGAGGGCAGGAATGAGGCCAGATTGTAAAAACGAAGACTTTCCTGAACCAATCTGACCTGTTAAGGCTATAAATTTATGTTTATGTAATAATAACAGAACATCATCCACTTGTTTAATTCTTCCATAAAAAGAAGATTGTTCAGACTCATAAAATGATCTACAACCGGGAAAAGGTATAGGTGAATTGGCTATTGATGCCATGCTTAGATTTTATTAAAAAAACAACAATTTAATATTACTTCATTACAAAAATTAAAAATAACGAAAATAAATAAGTAATTTTCCAATTCTAACCTATTAGTTAGGAAAGCATTCATAATTATGCTCGACGCTTTTACCAATAAAATTAAAATAGCCTTACGTTCTTGTCAATTTCACATTGTCGGTATAATCCCTTATGCAATACTAGAAGAAATTTCATCAAACATTTACAACCTTCAAACCAAGGGAATCTTTGTTGAATTCATCGTTATCATGGAAAATGGGAATAAATCAATTAAAACAACGAACACCCTTATGCGCATGTCCGCGGCTGGCGGCGAACTATATTGTTTAGAAGACGGAGCGGAAGAGATTGCCAATTTTGTTCATATAGATAAGCGAATCGCCCTGAATTCAAATGGGGTTGATTACCACATTGACACTGATATTCAAACCCACTTAAGGCATGAAGAAGCCATATATCAAAAGGTTAAAGAAAAAGCAAAACTTATTGTTCATCAAAGCGGTAGTCCAGAAATAATTGGTTATGCCTCACAAGAGTGGGTTAAAAAGGGAGAAAGAACACATATTTTTTGGGAAGTAGAACAGGCTCAATCTGTCATTTTATATCCACAAAAAATAGAGCTACCTCTTAAAGGGAGCATAGAAATACAGATAAACAACGACTGTTTATTTAGCATTCAAGCTAAAAATGACAATATAACAACAGAAAAAAGAATTTTTATCAAGGCTTTAACGACTTTAGGAATTACCTTTTCTGTCTTTATAGCCACAGACCCTTCACAGGAATTTATCCTCTTGAGTGGACATCCCGACATTCCATTTCACTATGCCATTCCTCCTGCTTGTACCCTTCGACTATATTGGGAAGCAGAACAAATGGGTATTTTAAATGAAAATACCTGGGGAGAAATACCCTCTAATGGTTTTAGAGATATGCAATGTAATGAAAATACGGTGCTACATTTCCAATGGAAAACAGTATTTGACGTAAAAAATATAGATCTTTATTTTTATATTTTAGACGAAGGTATAAAGGAAGAATTGCCAAAAACAGAAAAAACCGGGCAATCTATTTTAAGCTTCTTCAGAAGAAGAAAACTACTTTTTTAATCAATATTTGATACCTTTATTTTATTTAGATGATTGAATTTTTTTAAATGTCCAGAATATTTCATTTTGCTGCAGGCGTCAGTAAGGACATTATGGCAGAATGTCCTGAATCGGAAAAAATAAAATATGCAGGCATTGGTGCTAGTGTGTATTTTACTACCTTAATGGCCGGTCTGTCAGCCTATTTTGCATTTTATCTTATTTTTGAGCAAGTTTTCTCCTCCATTTTTTTATCCGTACTCTGGGCCGCACTCATTTTTAATTTAGACCGTTTTTTAGTTTCCAGTTTCCGCAAAAAAGGAAAGCCCTTAGCGGAATTTTTACAAGCCTTACCAAGAATATTAATGGCTATTTTTATTGCCTTAGTCATTTCAAAACCTCTTGAATTAAAGTTGTTTCAATCTGAAATTAATTTTAAATTATTGGAAATAAAAAGAGAAAAAGCCCTTCTTATTGATGCGCAATACGAATTTAAATTTAAACAAATTGAACGTAATGAAAATAAATATCAGGCTGAATTAAATGAAAGTTTCCAATTAAAAGAAACCTATTATGCTCAATATAAATGTGAATGTGATGGCACCTGTGGTACAGGTAATTCTGGAAGAGGCAGTGAATGTGTAAGAAAACAACAAAAATATGAATCTTATACAAAAGAACATCAGGTCATTGAATCTAAAATAAATTCCAGATTATCTTTATTGTCTAAAGAAAAAGAGAAGTTGAATGATAATAAAGATAAGGAAAAACAAGATTTAAATAAGCATTTTTCCAAAGGATTATTGGCCCGATTGGAGGCTTTGTCTGCCTTATCAGGAAATACTTCTTTTGCTATTTTATTGCTTTTTATTTTCTTGGAAACTGCCCCTATTTTATCTAAATTGTTCGCACCTATTGGCCCTTATGACCACTTACTTCAAGGAAAAGAATATCCCTACAAAATAGCTTATTTTGGGCAGATTCAAGAAACAAAACTATATCCTGATTCCAGTTTAAAACGGACTAAAGAAGTAAATGCCTCGCATAAAAAAGATCAAGAAAAACCGACCGCTGAAAGGACAAAAAAAGAAGAAACAGCCATTCAATTAGCTCAACTTCAGGAAAAGTTGGTTAAACAACTTTTAAATAAAAAATAATAAGGCAAGCAAAATGATACAAATGACTTTTAAAACATCTCTATTTTTTATTTGCCTTTTATTTTTGTACTCAAATATTTCAGCTCAAATAAAACCAGGAGATTTAAAGGATAAACTTGCGGAACAAGCAGAAAAAATTGTTTCTACCATACTAAAGGATAAATCTCTTCCAAAGAAATCAATAATTGATAGTCTTCAGAATAAATTAACACTAGGTGATACTTTAATATTAAATTATACTTTAGCTGAGATTAAGTCTATGGTTAAAAGTCCTAAAAAAGATTCCATTACTTACGCTACTGTTCAAGTATTAATACCAAAAAAAGATAAACTGGAATATACCTATCCTGTAAATAAAGGGGATACATTACAGATATATATTAAACATTCATCTTTTTTTAAATTAAGTTCTGTTGAGGTATCTTTTGGAAAAATTCCCGTTTACTCAAAATTAAAGTTATCAAAAAGAGGAAAGGTTTACATAAAAATACCTGCCATGGAAACGGGTGAAATAACCGTTAAACTTAATAACAGAAATTATTTTCCTCTCAAAGCAAAGGTGTTTGTGAGAAATTTAAAAAGGGAAAAGAAAATAATAATCAAGGCGGCTGTAGATACCATATTTACCCTCGATACCGCGATGGTAACCAGAGAAGAATTGCAGTATCTACCTTTAGTCGAACAATCATTCACCGTTGGAGCCACCTTAGATCTTACAAAAACACCTTATTTTATGTTTCCTATACCCTTTAATGAGGCAAAAAACGGGAAAGGTTGGGCCTATTGGATTGGTTATCAGCAAAAAAACATCAATGAGTTTAAGTCTGTAATTTCTGAAAAAGATGCACTTACTGATTATGCCTCTGGAAAAATTCATTTTCTTCCTAATTCTGAACCTAAAGGCCTGACCTGTGCCTTTGTTAATGAATCTAATGCGTTAAAATTGACAAGGAATGAAAAATATTCTCCCTCCAATTTAACCTTTGCACCCAATAACGGTCCAAATTATGGGAAGATTATAGAGCCCACCTCAAAATACAATAAAAAATTATTATATTTGGCATGCCTCAATACCAATGGAATAGCAGAACAATCCATTTATTTTAAAAGTATTTATTTGGAAGGAAAGCCATTTACAGAACAAGTTGTAAACAAAATACCGGCATTGGTTCGATATTTTAAAATATATACAGAATGATCAAGCAAATCCTACCCTTTAGATTTGTCATTTATTTTATCGTTATAAGTCTTCTGTTTTATTCTTGTGAGGCAAAAGATGCCTATTTTAAAGCAAAAAGAAGCACCAGACAGACCGAATCCACCTTGCGTTATATATATAAAGATGCGTCAAAAATTCAAAAGGCGCTGGGTATGGGCGACGAAGAATTATCTTCTGAGGATCAAAAAAAAATGAAAGAAAGTCTGGCTTCACCCGAACAGCAAAATATGCTAAACAGGTATGCCTATTTATACGATTTTTTAAATCCTGATAATCCAAATAAATTAAAGGCAAATAATTTTTACTGGGATTCTGTACAGCAAATTTATTTTATTAAAAGCCCTACAAACAGGAAGTTAAGTAAAAAATATGAGGTATTTGGCTGGCACCCTCATTGGATGGGTTCAGCCTGGGAATCGTATGATTTTTCGTTATTGAGTACCGTTGCCTATTTTGCTTATATCGTTGATCCCGAGACAGGTTCTTACTCTAATCCTTCGCAAATGCAAGAATGGAGAACGACCTCCATGATCGATTCTGCGAAGGCTCACGGAACACGGGTATTACTAAGTATGGCAAGTCATGGTGTCTCTGAAAATGATCAATTCTTATCGAACCCGGCGTCATGGAATACCTTTTCCGATAGCATTGCCAGCCTAATCCTTGCCAGAAATGCAGATGGCGTCGATTTAAACTTTGAGAATGTTCCTGAAAAACACAAAGAATCTTTAGTCAATTTTGTATCGTTACTGCGATCAAATCTATCTAATAAAATGCCTTCCGGCAAGGTTTTTCTCTCTATAACCCTACCATCATATAGTACACGGGAAGCATTTGACCATGTAAAATTAGGTGAATTGGTAGATCTAATGGTTATTATGGGATATGATTATCATAAAGGAAAAGGAATTACCGGCGCCGTATCGCCTTTAAGAACCACAAATAGAAATGGGATCAGTTTACAAAGCACCTTAGAGTATTATGCAAAAAATCAGCTGAATATGGGTAAAACCGTATTAGCCCTACCCTATTACGGCGCTCAATGGAAAGGTAAAATAAATAGTAAAGGGGTATATGACACCTACTACGATAAAGACATTCCCTATCGGGAAGTAATGAATCTTTACAGCACAAATTATACGCCTCAATACGATTTTGTCAGTATGACCAATTACTATTTCTTGGAGTTTGGTGACAGCACATCGGTGGAATGTTGGTTCGATAATGCCGCCTCTTTAGAGAAAAAGTATAATTTAGCCTTGAGCTATGGACTAAAAGGAGTGGGTATCT
This sequence comes from Saprospiraceae bacterium, assembly GCA_044352635.1. Classification (GTDB taxonomy): domain Bacteria; phylum Bacteroidota; class Bacteroidia; order Chitinophagales; family Saprospiraceae; genus BJGN01. Next base: position 10,437 of record JBILDL010000020.1, read on the forward strand.
GGGCTTTAGGTTACGATAATGGCTATACAGATTTATGGCAACTAATTGATAACCAATTTACTACAGATACAACAGCTGTGGTCAATCCAATAAATGAGGCTGATGGCTTTCCCGTGTCGATGGGCAGTTTTATGATGAGATACAGAGATATCCTAACCTTAACTTACTTACTTTTTGCCCTTTCTGTAGTCATTGGTTGGGTCATTGCCTTTGCAGACTGGCGCGTCAGAACAGGTATTTTAGGTCAGCAATTCTTCCGATATCTTTTTATGCTAATCATGACACTGCTCATAGTACCCCTGCTCAGTGTAATGAACTGGTTTACCGATCAACGAATTTCCCTTCTAATAGCTTTTCTTTTTGGTGCGTTTGTATTTTACTTTATTCAAAAATTACAAGTTAACATCAATATAAAAAGACCCTGACCATCTGTATGAAAAAAACAATTTTAAAAGAGCTCATGTGGTTTATTATAGCGTCGGTCCTTGCCGTTCCCCTTTCATTTGTTTTCCTGGGGTTGCTAAAGCTAACCAGTGCAAACCCAAGTTTAAATGAGGTGGAAAAGGTATTTACCATTCAGCTTTTTATGATTGGATGGCTGGTAATGTTTATTTGTGTTTATATTGTTAGAATTGTCGTTAAAGCATTATTAAAATTAGTTGGTGTACATGATGCCACTTCAGGAAACCCATAAGCATGATACAAAACGTTCTTCCTATTATTGGTAACCAATTGAATGAATATTTAAAAAGTTCATTCGGCGAAATGGATGACCGCGTCATAGTTACCTCTATTGGGAATAGTTCTGGTGCTTCCTCCACGGACTCAGAAAACAAAATAACCATTACACTGATCAATGTCGAAGAAGAAAAACTCATTAGAAATACAGGGTATAACCAATTTAGTGGGTCAAATCCATCCATTTATATTAATCTCTATGTATTATTTGCCGCTAATTTCCCTGAAAACAACTATCGGGAGGGATTGAGATTTCTCTCTGCCGTTATCTATTTTTTTCAAGGACAGCATACTTTTAACCCACAAAACACCCCCTCTCTGCCCGCTGAAATAGACAAAATAACCGTAGAAATAATAAATCTGGAATTTCCTGTTCTAAGTAATATATGGAGTATGTTAGGGGGCAAATATTTACCTTCCATTGTATATAAATTTAGAATGTTAAATTTCAATCAATATGCCATGAATGAGGAAATTATACCTTTATTATTTACACCAAAATAAAAGGCAGAACCCCGAATGCAAATAAATTATACCGTTCAATTTCAGGAACTTTTATCTATTTCTATTTTCCATAGTTATTACAGCCATAATAAATGTGGAGATTTTTCCTTTGAGATGAGTAAGGAAACCTCACAGGCACTAATAGAATATGGAATAGTTTCAAAGCAAGAATCAAATAAAATCATACTAATAATAGATGCAAATAAAGACTTTAACCATTTTTGTTATGGTGGAGTAT
>JBILDL010000320.1:0-3593 GCA_044352635.1 Saprospiraceae bacterium
AGGCCTTATCATGGGTTTATCTTATGGTTTTTTCTGGGCTAACAGAGATTTCCTGGCGCTAAATACCACCAATGATGGTTCAAGAAATTATTACTATGGGATTGAGACATTTTTTTATACCATAACGGGTATTTTAGTTCCATTGGCTGCTGGAGCATTTATTGGCGCAACGGATAAGAATGGTTGGTTTGGCGGGCAGGTCAATACGGCTTATTACATCCTTACCGCCACTGTTTTTGTGATGTCCATGTTTGCTTCGATTTTGGTTCATCGCGGAGAATTTGTAAATCCCAAACGTGCCCCATTTCTTTTTATTAAATTCGATAGGATTTGGAATAAAATGCTGGGATTGGCGTCCCTCAAAGGTCTGGCACAGGGATATATTGTTACGGCACCTACCATGTTGATTTTAAGCCTGGTTGGCAAGGAGGGCTCACTGGGTCTTATCCAGGGCATTGCGGCAGCAGTTTCTGCCATCTTATTGTATATTCTGGGAAGGGTGACGGGTCCAAAACACCGTTTAATAATTTATGGCATAGGTTGCTTGCTTTTTATGGTTGGCGCGCTTTTAAATGCCACCCTTTACTCAGCTCTTGGCGTGATTTTATTTATGATGTGCCTGCTTTTTGCTCGCCCCCTACTGGATATTGCCTATTTTCCTATCCAATTAAAGGTGATAGATTATGTGGCAGAGAAAGAAAAAAGAAATGAATTTTCTTATATTTTTAATCATGAATTGGGTTTGTATCTCGGTAGGCTTTTTGGCTGCGGATTATTCATCGTTTTGGCAAGATATGTCAGTGAGTATGCAGCCTTGCGTTATGCCCTGTTAGTGATCGCTGTTTTGCATGCCTTAGGTTGGTTTATGGCCAAATCCATACTGAAAGAAAAGGAATTGGCCTGAGGGTATAAAATTTGACGTCTAAATGGTAAAAGAATGAAAGTATTCAATATTGGGATTATTGGATTTGGTGGATTTGGAAAGTTCCTCTTCAATGCCTGGAATCAATTGGAAAATATTCAGGTTACGGCCATCGCTGATATAAATGCAGCCGCTGTAAAAGGAATGGAGAATATCCAATATTTTTCAGACTGGAAGGATATGATTCTTTTGGAAGATATTGATCTTGTTGCCATTGTCACTGAACCCCACACCCATAAGGAAATGGCAAATGCCTGCATGTTAGCTGGAAAACATGTGTTAATAGAGAAACCATTAGCCATTAGTTCAGAAGATGCTGAAGAAATAATACATACCAGAGACCAGACAGGTGTTGTCGCTGCGATTGATTTTATCATGAGATTTAATCCATTAATACAAACGATTCAAGCTTTAACGCAGGAAGGGATTTTTGGAAAACTGAGAAGGGTAGATGTGGAAAATTATGCCCAAGATGAACAATTGTTGCCCGAACATTGGTTTTGGCAACAGGATAGGTCGGGTGGAATACTTATTGAACATGCTGTCCATTTTATAGATTTGGTTCATTTTATATATCCATCTAAATACTTGAAAGTAAATGGATTAAAGCATAATCGAAATGCATTTCAAGAAGATCAGATAATGGCAAATGTTCTATATGAAAGTGGGTTAATTGCCACGCATTACCATTCTTTTGCCCGTCCTGGATTTTTTGAAACAACGGACATAAAACTGTCATTTGATATTGCGGATATTCAACTTCATGGCTGGATACCGCTCACGGCTGACGTCAAGGTACTTGTAAATGGAAAATCTAAGGAAAGGCTGCTTTCAAGTCCACTTTTCGAATGTATTAACACGGAATCCATTGAAAACCTAACGGATGAATCAAGACCTAAAGGTTGGGGAATTACCTCAGAGGAAAATTCAAAAGATAACGGTTTTGTTAAATCAGGGGGTGTCCGTTATGAAGCGAACGAAATAATCACCGGGAGATTCAAGATAGGACGTTCCAAACAGGAAGTGTATGCTGATTGCGTAAAATTATCTGTATTGAACGTTCTTCAAAAAGTGTCAGATCCATCCCAAACATTGATGGCCAGTCTCGAATCAGGACTGGATAGCCTTAAAATTGCTGAATTGGCAACTATTTCAGCAAGGAATAATTCTTAATCATTCAAATTTTTGATATGTCACGATACATTTTTTACTTCATACTCATTTTGCTTTTTCCTTCCTGCACTGCTTCATTGTTTATGCCTTCAGGAAATGAGGTAACCCAGCGGAATATTCCGAGAGTGGATAAAATGCCTTACCATCCGAAGCCTTACAAATTCCGAGATTGGGAAAAAACAGCCCTTGATTTTGATGCGTATATTTTCGATTTTAATCAAAAAGGCCCCTTTTTACCCTTAATCTGGCTGGATGGTCAGAAAAGAAATTTCCCTGATACAACTTTTGGAATTTATACAGCCCTGGGTGATATAAGGATGGGTCCGGCGGTCAACAACGGTGAAAACCATGAAGCTTTGGGTGCTTTGGGTGCTGTTTTAGGGGCAACCATGGTTGGGATAGATAAAAGCAAACAAGATGGGGTCAATTATGTCCGCATGCTTCGTAATTATTTTAACAAAGACAATGGTTGGAATGTCATCCAGAATTTTACCAATAAAGGGGCACATATCGGTGGTGGATATGGTAATGATTTTTGGTACGAGGTGCATAATAACGTTTTGTTCTACAGTGTTGCTGACAAATATCGGGATGAACCTGAATTTGATGAAATCCTATTCCAGATCGCTGAAAAATTTTATACATCGGACTCTATAATGGGAAGTAATTACAGCTACTCCTATTTTGATTTTAAAGAAATGAAGGGATTTAAAAATCATATTCCAACGCAGGAAGATGTTGCCGGTGGCTATGCCTTTATTTTATATTCTGCCTGGGTGAAATTTAAAGATCCCAAATATCTCAAAGCTGCCCAAAACGCCATAAATGTATTATACAACCAAAAGGAAAATCGTTTTTATGAGGCTATGATGCCCGTTGCTGCGCAGATTGCTTCCCGTTTAAACGCAGAACATGGTGCTAATTATGATCTTAACAGATTTCTGGACTGGACATTTGATGGTACTGCCGTGGGTCGTGAAGGTTGGGGTGTACTTGCGGATCAATGGGGAGGTTATGATGTAAGCGGTTTGGCAGGAAGTACGGTACATAATGGCGGTTATGGCTTTCTCATGAATACCTTTGACTTGATTTTACCCTTGTCCTCGATGGTTCGATATGATCAGCGTTATAGTAATGCGGTAGGTAAATGGGCACTCAATGCCTCCAATGCTGCCCGATTTTGTTACCCTTATGAAATGCCGGATTCACTTCAAGCTATTCCACAATTCAAAGGAATTACCAAAAATGTCATCGCTTATGAAGGTATTATTAAAGAATCAATCTATCCGGAATTTAAAGGTATTACCCCATTTGCCCAGGGAGATGGTCCATTATGGTATCCAAATATGCCGCAACAAACCATGTTTTCAGTCTATGGAAGTGGACATGTGGGTTTCTTTGGTGGAATAATTAAGTCCACCAATGTGCCGGAAATTCTTCAGATAAATTGTACCGCTGCCGACTTTTTTGCCAGTCAAAAAAGCTTTGACACCTATTT
>JBILDL010000321.1:0-3588 GCA_044352635.1 Saprospiraceae bacterium
TCATAAGCCTGGCACAACAGGCTATGATTGAAAAACCGATAACGGTTACCAATGAATCTTCTCCTCGTTCAGCAGGCGGAAAACATGACTTTTATTCCGAGGGAGATTATTGGTGGGAAAATCCAGTTAGTCCGGACAGCCCTTATATTCAAAGGGATGGAATGAGTAATCCCAACAATTTTGTAGCCCATAGAAAAGCGATGATCCGTTTTAGCCAGCTGGTGGGTACCTTAACTTCTGCGTATTTGATAGAAAAGAAAAAAGAATATGCGGAGCAGGCCTTCAAGCATTACGAGGCATGGTTTTTAAATGAGGAAACGCTGATGAATCCTTCTCTTCTTTATGCTCAGGCTATAAAAGGTAGAGTAACTGGCCGTGGTATTGGTATTATTGATATGATTCAAATGATCGAAGTGGCACAAAGCTTAAGGGTTATAGAAAAGGCTTTACCAAACAAAAAAGAGGAAATTAAAGGAGTTAAAAACTGGTTTGAGAAATATTTATCGTGGGTGACAACGCATCAGTATGGTATTGATGAGCGAAATGCCAAAAACAATCACGGAACTTGCTGGGTCATGCAGGTGGCAGCATTTGCTAAATTAACGGGAAATCAGGCATTGCTTGATACTTGTGCAAATAGATTTAAAACCATTATATTACCTAACCAAATGGATCAAAAAGGGGCTTTTCCACTGGAATTAGCAAGAACGAAGCCCTTCGGTTACTCCTTGTTTAATTTAGATGCCATGGCAACGATTTGCCATATTTTAGCCGACAGATCTTTGTGGACGTTCTCCCTTCCCGATGGCAGAACAATGAAAAATGGTGTTTCATTTATTTATCCATTTATCGAAGATAAAAATAAATGGCCCTATCCAAAGGATGTGATGTATTGGGAAGAATGGCCGGTGGCTCAGCCATTTTTATTATTTGGTGCTATGGCATTTAAAAATCAATCCTGGTTAACTACCTGGAGAAATTTAAATCGTTTTCCTGAAAATGAAGAGGTAATTAGAAATCTACCGATCAGAAATCCATTGATTTGGTTAAAAATGTAAAATGAAGGTAGAAAGATTATCATCAGCACCCAATTGAAGCTTTTTTCTTAACCGGTATCGGCTTATTTCAACCCCTCGGATGGAAATTCCCAGTAGAGGAGCTATTTCTTTTGAGGAAAGGTTCATCCTTAAAAAGGCGCACAGTTTTTGATCCTTTGGGGTGATATCAGGGTATTTTTCTGCTATCCTATGTAAAAAATCAAGGTGAACCTGATTAAAATGTAGCGCAAAAACCTCCCAGTCTTCATCCATCTGGTGATCACTGGCTACCTTGTTGAGTAGTTGATCTATGGCTTGTTTTGTCTCTTTTTCCTTACTTGATTTACTTATTTCGCTAAGTTTTATGCTTAGGTCTTGAATTAATTCATTTTTCTGCAATAAATGCAGTGTTGTGGAGGCTAATTCCTGATTTTTGGTATCATTATCGAGTTGTAATTTTTCATTTTCCAATCGAACAATATCCTCTAAAGCTTTGTCTGCTCTGATTTTCTCTGATAGCGTCTTCTTTTGAAGTTTTTGCTCCATTAATTTCTTTTCCCTATCGAATCTTTTTCGGGGAATAAATAATAAAAGAAAAATGGACAATAGGAAAACAAAAAGGTAGAAAATTTTGACCCCACTACTTAAGTACCAGGGAGGCTCGACGGTAAAGGAAAACGAAAGGGGTTTCCATGACTTTATTCCTTCAATTCGGGCTTTTACCAGAAATCGGTAGGAGGCAGGCGGTAAATTGCTATAAGTCATTTTATTGTCCTTCGTCCAGGGTCTCCACTCCTTATCAAATCCTTCCAGTTTTATAGCATATTGAATATTCAGACTTTGGGATAAATAGGGTAATACATATTCAAAAGTAGCGGCATTCAGGTTTTTATCAAATGAAAAATGACGCAAAAGGATATTTTCCGGATATTGATTCTGGATTTTCATGTCATAGAAAAGAAATCCTTTATCTGTTCCAAAGAGGACCTTGCCCTTATCGTATGGATAGATAAATTCAAAACCACCCACCAGTTTATTTTTTAAAAATGGGATCATTTTCTTTTTAAATACTAACGAATCGGAACGCTCTCTGGAACGGGCCAAATACCCCACCTCATCACCCTGAGCAAACCAAATATCTCCATCAGATCCTTCCACTAAGGTTTTAACTTTATTGGACGTTCCAAAAACCTGGTTCAACAAAGTATAGGGAAAGAAGGAGCGTTGGATAGGATCATATTTGTAAATACCATTTTCCGTAGTAAAAACAGCTTGATTATATATGGAATAAACAGAATTTCCATTATTTGAGGGTAACTTTTGTTTGGTATTCAAATAGGTAACGCTGGAAGAAAAGAAATCAGATTCATCTAAACGAAGATTAAAAATGCCTCGATAGGGATGAGCTATCCAAAAGGAATGATTTGATTCTGGTATGATTATTCTGGCAGATTCATCAAATCGGGATAATTTACCCAGAGGATTCCAGACGCTATTTTTATTTTCAAGGAGGTAAATGCCATTGTAGGAGCCACAGAGCAGTTTGTTTTTAATCCCTGGGATTTCTTTGAAAAGCCAGGCACCCGTATTTTTCAATATATGCCTGGGCTTTTCATTTTCTTTAAAAACAAAAGCACCTAGGTGATGTCCTACCCATATTTCATTGCCAAAAGATTGAACCTGCCAGACTTGTCCCTCCGTATTAGGAATGAGGGAAGCCTTTGATTTTGCCAGGCGACCATTTTCTTCGGCGGTATGCTGGTAGAGACCATTCACCGTACCAAAATAGAAATTTCTTCCTTTTTTTATGGCAGAATAGGCTGTTCCGCCCATGTTTTCGTCGGGATAAAGATAAGTGAAGGGGTAAAAAAGTTGAATACAGGAGATGCCATTATCTGTTCCTGCCCATAGATTTCCCTGTTTATCATTAAAAAGACTTAGCACATTATTATTTATCAGTCCATTTTCCTTGTTTAAAATAAATTGGGTTTTTCCATATTTGTCTAAAATAACAATGCCACCTCTGGAAGTTCCCAGTGCAAATTGTCCGTTGTTAAGGATAGTTGCTGTATAGATTTTATGGCGGGAAAGATATTCTTTTGCCTGATTATCCCATGAATTCAGCTTTTTTCCGTCAAAAAGGTAAAGAGAACCCTCTAAGGTTGCAACCAGGAAGATATTCTTACTGAACGGCATGACTTTCGTAATGGGGCCGTCTTTTAAGAGAATGGGAGTTAAAAAAACGGGCTTTCCCTTTTGGTCGAGTTTGTAAAGTCCTTTTTGTAAACAATGAATAAACAGTTGATTATCTGTCACGCCCAGATAGGAGATATCAGCGGGCAGTTCCTGTAAATCTATTTTTCCATTCTCAAGTCGGAATAATTGTCGCCCGGAATAAAAATAAATCACGCCCTCGTCGGTTTTGACAATATCCCAGATATCCTCCAGTTTGACCTTTAGGGAATCTAGTTGTTTTTGGAGAGAAACATATACCATTTCCCTAGGGTTGTCCTCCTTAAAATATCCAAACTCTCCCTGGGCACCTACAAAG
>JBILDL010000322.1:0-3571 GCA_044352635.1 Saprospiraceae bacterium
ACTCCAGTTCGACAGAAACTGGAAATTTCATTTTTTTATCTTTCATCAACTGAAAAATTTCCTTCATTGGGGTATCACCCGTTCCCCATGGTAAATTTCCTGCACCATGTTCAGGCGTAGTTCTATCCTTTAAATGCATGCTACTTATGCGCTTATGATTTTTTTCAATAAAAGCGAGAAGGGCAGGAATGGTGTTTTTACCACCGGCGGCTAAATAATGACCTGCATCAAAATTAATAGAGTTATTGGGTGATTGGCTAAGGGCAACATCCCATAAAACATCTGTAGCCTGGGTATGATTATGATAACCTACCAACATTTTGTGCTTTTCACCCAATTCTCCTAATCTTTTTGATTGCATTGGATCGTTTGGTAATTCCAGGGTAACTGATTTTGCACCCAAAACCTTAGCCACACGCATACCGTAAGAAACCTCCTCATCGGTATTATTTGGACTAAAGGCATTAGGTTTAAAGGCATAAATTTTGATACCTGCGGCATCAAACTTTTTCCTAACCTCCATAAATTTATCCATCGAAACAGTTGCTCTCCAATCGGCAACTTGTTTATTATAGGTAGCTACTTGCGCTTTCTGCAAATCGGTCATAGGCTGACGCGGACCACTCCTCCATGAAAAATCAGACTTTGGCTTCCCTGCATATTCTTCTACTGCATCACCCATCAACTCAATGGCGCTGATACCCGATGCCAGGCAAAATTCAATTAATTTATCAATATCATGTGGCATACTCCGGTAAGAGTAGGTAATTACACCAATCTGAATGCCCTCAAATTTTGAGTCTGGCTTTGTGGTAACAGATTGTGCATGCAGAGAAAGAGTGAATAAACAAGCGATGGTGCTTATACACATTTTTAAATTTAGAGTCATAGTAGGTTGCTTTTCATTAAAAGTAATGAAAATAACAACTAAATACTATACCCACAACATTTTAATGAAAAACAGCCTTTAAAAATATTGACATTAAAAGCCCAGAATACCTCCGAGACCGCCAGACGACGATTTTCTTCTTGTTGTTTTCACTCCTAAAACGCCTAAAAGCCCCCTGGTTACTTCCTTTAAAATTACCTGGGTTGTTTTGCTTTCTAAGATTTTTTCAAAATCGGATTTCTCTGCTTTTTTGGGCGTTGAAACCTTGGGCTCTGCATTTTCAATGGGAGCCGTTTGTTTAATTTTTGCCGACAGCATTTCAAAAGCGGATTCTCTATCCACCTCCTCATTATATTTTTGAGCCAGTTTTGATGCTTTAACATTAGCATCCAGTTCTTCTTTGGTAATAACGTCCATTCGGGTTCTTGGCGCAATCATCATAGAATGAGCCAACGGCGTAGGAATACCCTTTTCGTTTAACACGGTAATGATAGCTTCACCAATACCTAGCTGAGTGAGTAGTTCGTCTGTCTTGTAATAAATTGATTCCGGGTAATTCTCAGCCGTTTTCTTTATTCCTGTTCTATCTTTAGGAGTAAAAGCACGCAAAGCGTGTTGAATTTTCATACCTAACTGGCTCAATATAGCATCGGGAATATCTGTAGGATTCTGTGTACAGAAGAAAACGCCTACCCCTTTGGAACGAATCAGTTTAATGATAGACTCCAACTGATCTAGTAAAGCGTCTGAAGCCTCGTTAAAAATCAGGTGAGCTTCGTCAATAAAAAGGACTAGTTCCGGATTTTCCTTATCACCTTTTTCAGGAAATTTCTCATAAATTTCTGCCAGAAGACAAAGCATAAAAGTAGAGAACAATTTTGGTTTAGTTTGAATATCTGCCAATCTTAAGACATACACCTTACCTCGTCCATTTTCGTCCAACTCCACCAAATCATCTACATCGAAACTTCTTTCACCGAAAAATACTTCAGCACCTTGTTCTTCTATTTCTAGCAATTTCCTCATAACGGTACCCACCGTTGCAGAGCTAATCAGACCATAAGCATTTTCAACTTCGGCCTTTGCTTCATTTGAAACATACTGCAAAGCCTTTCTAAAGTCTTTGATATCTAAGAGAGGTAAATTTTTGTCATCACAAAACTTAAAGACAAGCGCAACGAGGCCACCCTGGGTTTCGTTTAAGTCCAATATTTTTGACAGGAGCACCGGGCCAAATTCTGAAATAGTTGCTCGAAGTCTGACCCCATTTTCCTTACTTATCGTTAGAAACTCAGTGGTAATTTGCGTTGGCGACCAATCAATACCTGTTTTATCTGCGCGCTCTTTTATTTTAGGATTATCTGTACCTTTTTGGGAAATCCCACTTAAATCGCCCTTAATATCCATTAATAAACAAGAAACACCATTAGACGCTAAAGATTCAGCCAGCGCTTGCAAGGTTTTAGTTTTTCCAGTTCCTGTGGCACCAGCAATAAGGCCATGTCTATTAAACATTCTTAAGGGCGCCTTAATGTGTAAACCCTTTACCGGCTGCCCTTCGAGCATGGCACCACCGAGGGTGATATAATCATCTGAAAAAGTATAACCATCCAGAATATGTTGTGTGAAATTTGAAATATCGGCCATTTTAGATTTTTTTAATTTTTTTTTAAAATCATTTTTTTAACTGCAAGGAGATTAAAATATCCATAGCTTCCTTAGGATTTGACTTTCCACCTGTTTTTTTCATTAATTCACCCATAAAAAATCCAGCAAGTCCTTTTTTTCCAGAGGTAAATTCTGACCATTTTTGAGGATATTCAGCGATAATTTCTTTGAAAATAAGTTCAATTTTCCCATCCTCTTTTTCTTGTAACCATTGTTGACTTTCAGCCAAATCTAATGGATGAAGAGATGGATTTTCCATCCAAAGTGGGAATAATTTCTGATAAGCAATGGAATGACTTAATTTATCTGACGATATTAATGAAAGAAATTGTGAAATTCCTTCTTTTGACAGCGGCGATTCGGCTAATGAAAGACCTTTTTCGTGAAGGGAAGGAAGCAACTTATTCACCATAAAATTAGTGAGTAATTTTTTATCTTCTACCTTTTCCAAAAAACTTTTATAGTAAATAAAGGTATCTTTCAGCTCCGAGAGAATCGAAGCCTCTTGAACCGGCAATCCAAGCTCATTATGCAGAAAATGGAAGGCTTCCCAAGGAAGAACCGTTATATTTTTTCTTTCGTTATCCAGAAAATCTGCACTTAAATGGATGGGGGGTAAATCAGGTTCGGGAAAATATCTATAATCATGGGCATCTTCCTTAGACCTTAACGGAGAGGTAACTCCAGTAGCAGGATCAAAATTAAGGGTTTGCTGAGCGACGGTCCCACCTTCTTCTACTATTTTTTGCTGTCTTAATTCTTCAAATTCAATGGCCTGTCTGGCAAATTTCATTGAATTCACATTTTTAACTTCGCAGCGGTTATTCAGAATATCTGTTCCTTTCGGTCTTATGGAAATATTCACATCACAACGAAGGGAGCCCTCCTCCATATTTCCATCGGATATCTCCAGATAACGAACGAGTTGTCTGATGCCACTCATGAAAGCATCTACCTCAGCACCTGAACGCAGATCAGGTTCAGTAACGATTTCAATGAGAGGCATACCCGCTC
>JBILDL010000323.1:0-3569 GCA_044352635.1 Saprospiraceae bacterium
AATAAGGGTATGGCTAAGGAAATAATCGAAGGAATTAACAATGCTGTCATCAAACTTAAGGTACTCACCTTCTTTCCAATCCAAAGCATTGTTGTCGTTACATCTCCAATGGGAGACCAGGCACCTCCCGCATTTGCTGCAATAATAATCATGGAAATGTAGAATAATCGGTCCACCTTAGAGGGAACCAACTTTCGCAATAACGATACCATAACAATGGTCGTAGTCAGATTATCAAGAATGGCTGAAAGAAAAAAGGCAATAATACTGGTTATCCAAAGTAACTTTATCTTATTTTGCGTTTTTACCAATTTGGTTATTACACCAAATCCCTTGTGCAAATCAATAAGCTCAACAATGGTCATTGCGCCTATCAGGAAAAATAAAATTTCTGCGGTTTTGCCCAAATGATGTAATAAAACCTCGTCTAATGAAGCTGTTTGGTGTAAATGATCCAAAACTTCAAGGTTTCCTACCGAGATTAAAGCCCAGGTTAAGGCACCCATCAACAAAGCTGGAACACTTTTATCTAATCTTAATGGATGTTCAAAAACGATCAGAATATATCCAACAATAAAACAAGCAACGACAGCAAAAATCATATCTTTAGTTTTAATAACATGTTTAAAAATTCAACAAAATGATAGTATTACTTTATAAATATAGTGAATTATATCTGAAATAGGAAATATCTAACCGAACATCATCAAAAAAAATTGACATTTTATCTCGAAATCGTTTTCGTTGATTTGTTTTGACTTCCATCATATTTCCCATTAAAAAGCTTATTTTTAAGAAAATAACGCGTAATAACTTCCAAATGAAACCACTACTATTCGTTTTAATCATTGTATCATGTTTTGTCCAAAGCCTTCTTGGCCAAATGACAGCAAAACCCAATATCCTTTTTATCGCTGTAGATGATTTAAAACCTATCATGGGTTGCTATGGGAATAAAGGAATTAAAACGCCTAACATAGATAGGTTAGCTAAAATGGGAACTACTTTTATGAATAATCATTGCCAGCAAGCGGTCTGTGGACCGACCAGAGCAAGTTTATTAACGGGAAAAAGACCTGATGCTACTAAAATCTATGACCTAAAAACCCAAATGAGGGATATGAATCCCAATATTCTGACATTACCACAATATTTCACCCAAAATAACTACCAAACCGTAGGTATTGGCAAGCTTTTCCACCCGAGTAGTGCCATTGATAAAGTAGATCCCATTTCATGGAGTATCCCCTACCTTAATCCTTCACCGGAAGATTATGCCAATAATTTGGGTGAACCTACCAATGGACAATATCAGGATCCATTCATAAAAAAAACATTTGTAAAAGAAAGAAAGCCAAGAACAGGTCCCGTCGATGAGGATATTCCCACCAGTCTAAAAGGACCTTCCTCTGAATGTATCGATGTTCCAGACCATGCCTACGACGATGGCGTTTATGCACTGAAAGCTAAGGCACAAATGATTAAAATGTCCAAGGAAAAAGCGCCTTTCCTTATGGCTGTTGGATTTCAAAAACCTCACCTTCCTTTTGTTGCTCCAAAAAAATACTGGGATTTATACGACAGGGAAACCATGCCATTGGCCTCTTTTCAGGAACATGCGAAAAATAGTCCGCTCATAGCTTATCATAAGTCCGGCGAGCTATTAAATTATCCCGATATTCCTGCTTCTGTGACCCTATCTGGCGATTCTTTAAGAATTGGATTAACGGTAGCTAAGCAAAAAGAGCTCATCCATGGCTACTATGCCGCCGTATCCTATTTAGACGCACAGGTAGGTATTTTGCTAAATACATTGGATTCTTTGGGGATTACCAATAATACCATCATTGTACTTTGGGGCGATCATGGCTGGCATCTCGGAGACCATGATTTATGGGTAAAGCATTCTACGTATGAACAGGCTACACGTTCACCTTTAATCATTTCAGCACCAGGCATTAAAGCTGGAAAAAGCAGTTCGCCAACGGAACATGTAGATATTTTTCCTACCCTTTGCCAATTAGCAGGCTTACCTGTTCCAAAAGATCTGGACGGCGTATCTCTAACACCTGTGATGCGCAATAACAAACTTTCTGTGAAGGAATTTGCCATGAGTCAGTACCCAAGAAGATTAAAAAATGAGGAAGCTAAAAAACTAGGTTATACCAATCCTCAATTAATGGGATATAGTTTGAGAACCGACAAATACAGATATACTCTATGGATGAACCATTTTACCTCAAAATCTCCCTTTGATGCTAAAAAAGTATACGCGGCAGAATTATATGATTATACAAAAGATCCATTGGAGAAAATAAATGTGGCGAATGAACCGGAATATGCGAAAATCTCTTCCTCTCTGAATGAAAAAATGATTCAGTTTTTTAAATCTCAACTGAATTGATACATTGTAGGATAAACAAAGTTTTGTTATGAAAAAATCAAATTTCTATTGGCTTCCCTTCCTGTTGGTCACCTTGTTTCTTGGTGTGATTTTATCCTCTGCAAGAAAAAATACTTCCGATCTAAAACAGAATAAGCCTAATATATTAGTGATTCTTACCGATGACATGGGCTATTCTGATATTGGATGCTTTGGTTCCGAAATAAAAACACCTCATATTGACCGTCTTGCCTACAATGGCTTGCGCTTTACTCATTTCTACAATACGGGTCGATGTAGCCCTACGCGCGCTTCTTTGCTGACCGGACTTTATCCACATCAGGCGGGAATGGGACATCTTTCTACTGAAAATCACCCTCAGGCCGGTTATATTGGCGATTTAAGTAAAAATGCCGTTACCCTGGCCGAAGTACTTAAAAATGCAGGATATGCCACTTTTATGACAGGAAAATGGCATGTTGCTAAAGAAAATGACTACGATGGAGATAAAAGCAATTGGCCTCTGCAACGGGGGTTCGACCGATTTTTTGGCACTTTAAACGGCTCCGGTAGTTTTTTCGATCCGGGTACCTTAACCAGCGGCAATATCAATATTCCACCTTATAAAGGATTTTATTATACCTCTGCAATTAGCGATACCACAGTGAAATATATACGTGAAAGTCCATCAAACAAGCCTTTCTTTGGATATATTGCCTATACCGCCGCTCACTGGCCATTACATGCACCAGCCGACGAGGTTAAAAAATATAAGGGCTTTTTTGATAAAGGTTGGGACGTTTTAAGGGAACAAAGATTTAAAAGACTGAAGGAACTAGGTATTATTGACGATGCTTATGTACTGACAGATAGAGGAGTTTCTATTCCGGCATGGAAAGATGAGCCCATGAAGGAATGGCAAATCAGAAGAATGGAAGTCTATGCGGCCATGATTGATATAATGGATCAAGGCATTGGAAAAATAATTTCTGCCCTGGAAGCTAAAGGGGTTTTAGACAATACCCTTATTTTTTATATGCACGACAATGGGGGTTGCGCGGAACCTGTAGGTACGGATAATATGGAAATCCCCTTAACTGAGGAACAAAAAGTGTTAAAACCATACGCTTATGATTCTCCAAATCTGGATAAAAAACAACGCTATACCCGCGAAGGAAAATTTATT
>JBILDL010000324.1:0-3563 GCA_044352635.1 Saprospiraceae bacterium
TCCCATCAATAATTCAATTTATGGGTTCGACCTTGGTATTTCCCGCGATGCTCCCTTTTTGACAAAAATAGTAGATGCCTTACCAGGTATAAGCACAAAAGCTAAGTCTTCCATCAACTTTACAGGTGAAACAGCTCTGATTAGACCAGGGCACTCCCGCGCGATAAACCAAAATAACAGGGACAAAGGGGGCGTGGTTTATATTGACGACTTTGAAGGTAGTGCCAGTAGTTTAGACCTAAGGCAGCCTGTTACCAATTGGGTATTAGCTTCCGTTCCCCAAAATGATGCCTTTAATAATAATCCTTTATTTCCCGAGGCTTCTCTGGTAAATGACCTTCGGTATGGCTCAAATAGAGCAAAATTAAGTTGGTATAGAATAGATTTAGGTGCTAGAGGTACCGATCAGGATGCTAAAAATCCTTATACTAGTCAGGTTCCTCAAATTGAAGTATTTCCCAATGCTCAGATTGCTCCTAACCAGCTGCCCAATATTCCTACGTTTGATATGACTTACTATCCCGAAAATAGAGGGCCATATAATTTTGATGTGCCAGGTGGATATCCGGGTATTAGTAAAGGAGCTAAATTTATTGGCGATTCTATGGTACTTGATAATCCAGGTTCGAGATGGGCAGGGGTAATGAGGGCTTTAAATACCAACGATTTTCAATCTTCAAATATTGAGTTTCTGGAATTTTGGATACTCAGTCCGTTTTTAGACCCCGCTGATCCTAAAAAGCCAGTGGATAATTATGAAAAGAAACAAGGGGAATTATATATAAATCTTGGAAACGTTTCAGAAGACATATTAAGAGATTCCCGGAAATTTTTTGAAAACGGTCTTCCCGCTCCTTTAAATCCTAGTCGTCGAACAGATAATACCAACTGGTCCGTTATACCTGTTGCTCAGCAAATTACGAACGCTTTTGATATCGATGAGGCTTCCAGATTAGCACAGGATATTGGTCTTGATGGTATGAATGATGCCACGGAAGCGGAAAAATTCGCGCCTTATTTATCAAGTATTGCAAAATCAAATCCGCGTGCGGCAGAAAAATTAAAGTCTGACCCCGCTGCTGATAATTTCAGAAATTTTAATGACCCTAGTTACGCTCAAAATACAGATCTGTTAACCAGATATAAAGATTTTAATGGTCCTGAAGGTAATTCGAAGTCTAACTCGGGCGGTAACCAACTGCAATCGGCGACCAACGTGCCTGATGCAGAAGATTTGAACAGAGATAATACGCTGAATGAAACGGAGGCTTATTTTCAATATAAAATCCCCATCCTGGCCGACCCTCTGAATCCAAGAGAAATAGATGTTAACAGGACGCCATTTGTCACAGATCGTATTGAAAGTGATAACGGTGAAAGAATATGGTACAGACTTCGCGTTCCTTTAAATGGGAATGATAAAGTGGCTGTGGGCGGAATCAAAGATTTTCGCTCTATTCGTTTCATGAGAATGTATTTACATGGTTTTGAAAGTGAGGTAACTTTTAGATTCGCGCGTATGGAATTGGTTCGTAATCAATGGCGTAGATATTCTCAAGATTTAAACGAGCAAAATAATGTACCCTGTGACGCGCAAACACAATTTGATGTAGATGCCGTAAACATTGAGGAAAATAGCAATAGAAAACCTTTTAGCTATGTTTTACCCGTGGGTATCCAACGTCAACAGGCTCTGGGCGTTTTCAATACCCTACAAAATGAACAGTCACTGACCATGAAAATAAAAGGTTTGTGCGAAAGAGAGGAAAAGGCGGTATTTAAAAACGTGGGTCTCGATATGCGGGTTTATGACAGAATCAAAGCGTTTGTTCATGCTGAAAAGGTAGTAGGTCCCACTTTAAATGATGGGGATGTTTCTGTCTTTATTCGTATTGGATCTGACTTTAAAAATAATTATTACGAATACGAAATTCCTGTCCGTTTTTCTGATGAAACAAGGTTAGCGGCAAATATTATAAGCGACGAGTATAAACAAGAAGTCTGGAGGCCTGAAAATGAATTTGATGTAGCTCTTTCTCTTTTTACCGACTTGAAAATCAAGAGAAATGATGCTGGCTTCTCTCTAACAGACGAATATGGCCAAATAGTGGATGGCACCGGCACCGTCGGTAATCCGGAAATGCAGCACAGAATTAGTATAAAAGGTAATCCTAGTCTTGGATTGGCAAAAATTGCTATGATTGGGGTGAGAAATAGAAATGGTGGGCAGGTTAGTCCTGTAAATGTCGAGTTGTGGGTAAATGAACTTAGGCTTACTGGCTTAGATGAAAGAGGGGGTGTTGCCGCTATCGGCCGCTTGGACATGCAATTGGCTGATTTGGGAAATGTCAGTTTAGCAGGTAACTATGCCTCTATTGGTTTTGGTGCCATTGACCAAAGAGTGTTGCAAAGAAACAGGGAAGCTATTACTGGTTTTGATGTTTCCGGATCTATTGAACTAAATAGGTTTCTCCCTGCTTCCTGGGGTATTAAATTGCCCCTTTTCGCTCAATATTCAACCAATTTCACAACCCCTGAATTCGACCCTTTTGATTTGGATATCAGGCTGAAAGATAAATTACCAACCTTTCCCTCTCTGGCAGACAGAGATTCTATAAAAAGACTTTCAAGAGAAATTAATTCTATTCAAGGGTACAATTTTACAAATATTCGGAAAGAACGAACGGGAGGGGTTAGCGGTCAACCAGGTAAACCCGCACCCTGGGATATTTCTAACTTTTCCTTAAATTACGCATTTACTAAAACAGATAAACGAAGCCCTTTAATTGAGTTTGATGAAAGTGTCCGACGAACAGGTTCTTTGAATTACGCTTTTTCAAGAAAGGGTGACTTTATTCAACCTTTTAAAAATTTAAAAGGGAGTGCCTTAAAATGGATTTCAGAAATAAACTTCAACCCTCTACCTAATTCATTTACTTTCGGTACACAAATGGCCCGATTGTTTAATACTACTCGTTATCGATTTACAGGCCTCGAAGACAGATACAATACCTTCTTTAATAAACGCTTCTCCTGGGACAGAGAATATAATGTAAACTGGGATTTGACGAAGGCTATTAAATTTACTTTCTCAGCCTCTAATTTTGCTGTAATTGACGAACCTGATGAAGTCAGGTTACTGGAAAATTACAATATTGAAACCGCTACACAAATTAGAAAAGATAGTATTTGGAGTAATATTCAGCAATTAGGTCGATCTAAAGCTTACCAACACTCCTTTACTTTGGGTTATACCCTACCTTTCAGAGTTATTCCTTTCATGGACTGGATCACTTCCAGGGTACAATATCAAGGTCAATACGGGTGGAACGCAGCCGCGCTGAATTTAGATAGTTTGGGAAATCAGATTCGGAACAGCCAAAATATTCAGGCAAATATTGACTTTAATTTCGAATCTATCTACGGTAAAATTCCTTATCTAAGAAAAATAGATAGAGGTGCGCCAGCTACAAAATCGAAGAAAAGTAAGGGCGACGATCAAAATCAGGAACCTGCACAACCAGAGGAAAAAGAAAAAAAAGAATCAGAGCCCAGTATGGCAG
>JBILDL010000326.1:0-3561 GCA_044352635.1 Saprospiraceae bacterium
GGTGAAATCTGTATTTATTGGCCTTATTTTTAATGCTGCGGGCTTACTCGCTTTTTCATTAGCCAATCAAGGTTGGATGATGTATGCTATAATGATTCCTTTTGCTTTAGGTGGGCTTGCAGGTCCGGCACTTCAAGGTATTATTTCTAATCAGGTCGGTCCAAATGAACAAGGTACATTGCAAGGTTCACTTACAAGTCTCATTAGCCTTACTTCTATTATAGGTCCATTATTAATGACTAATCTTTTTAGTTACTTTACCTCAGCTAATGCTCCGATATATTTTCCAGGGGCACCCTTTCTCGCAGGAGCATTTCTTGCCCTGGCTGGTCTGATTCTTAGTGTTAAGCCACTATTACGTATGGATAAAATACCCAAATATTAAAAAACCCTTGCTGAAGTCAGCAAGGGCCTCTAACCCAAACAAATAAACACAAAAACTTTATCAATATAATGCTTTTTTCAAATTGTTCTACTAAAAATATTAAAAAAGACAAAATATTTATTGGTTTTATTTGTTTTTTATAATATTTAAATTAATTCTAAAATAAATATTTTTAACATGGCTAAAAGTATTAACAAAATAGATTTTTATAAACACCTCAGAATCTATCTTACTTGGTGTGTTTTGTTTTTCGTCATTAATAAAGTGACATCACCTAATGTTAATTGGTTTATTTATCCTATTATGGGATGGGGTATCTCTATTTTTATACAAGCTATTATGGTGTTTTTTCCTGTCGGAGACGAGAAAGTAAAAGCATCATCTCATTTGCCTTCAGGAAAGGAGAAGAAAGAAGATTTCTTAGATTTAAAACCATTGCAACAGAAGAACTGGAAGGAGGAAGATATAGTATGATCCTACTGTTTCATTGGTTTTATTTATATTTGACATATTTTTATTATTTTTTTTAAATAGTTTGTTTTGGCAGATACTTTGGTGATTATTCCTACTTATAACGAGAAGGAAAATATAACGGCAATTATAAATGCCGTATTAGATTTAGGTGAGGATTTTAATGTGTTGGTGGTGGATGATGGTTCTCCAGATGGAACAGCTGACTTGGTGGATTCAATGATCTTATCTAATCCTGAACGTATTTTTATTCTTAAAAGAAAAGGAAAAGCAGGATTGGGAACAGCTTATATTGCTGGTTTCCATTGGGCTTTAGGTAAACATTATTCTTTTATTTGTGAAATGGATGCTGATTTTTCTCATCCTCCAGCCGATTTATTGCGTTTAAGAAATGCTTGCTTTTTACATGGCGCTGAGGTCGCTGTAGGCTCAAGATATACAAAAGGGGGAAATGTTAAAAATTGGCCTCTTGATAGAATTTTTATATCTTATGGTGCATCTCTTTATGTCCGTTTGTTAACGGGAATGCCCGTTAAAGACCCTACTGCTGGATTCGTTTGTTATCACCGAAGTGTTTTATCTTCCCTCGATTTAGGTAAAATTAAATTTGTGGGCTATGCTTTCCAAATAGAAATGAAATTCGCTTCCTTTCAATCTGGATTTATTATCAAAGAAGTACCTATTACTTTCATCGACAGAACACTGGGATCATCAAAAATGTCAGGTGGAATCATAAAAGAGGCTGTATTTGGTGTCTTACAAATGCGTTGGAATAGTTTCTTTCATTCCTACAAAAAGAATTAATTTTTTATACCTTCAAATGAAATGCCCAACGTAAAATTTTTAGAAGAATTTGAGCTAATTATTGCTCTTCCAGAGAAAGTTAGTCTGTCTAAATTAAATGCTTTAAACGATTTATTATTCGCTGTAATTGATGATATAATTAAAAAAGATACCATTTTTTTTAACTCCCTTTTTTCTAAAATTACTTTTTTAAAACAAAAACTTGGGCTTTCTACGGAAATATCTTATTCTCTAAATCTTTTTAGAATCAGTTTTCAACATATCCATAAAAGGGAAGATGTATCTGATAAAGAATTAGGTAGATTAATTGAGCTGGGACAAAATCTATTGGTTTTTCTATTTAATTCTTTCTATAAAATTGATTTACCATCTAGTATTATTTCCTCAGAGAAGTTTGATTGGATAAAACCACAGAATAAAAATTCTACTTCTAAGGCTCTACCTTTTTTAAAAGGATTAATTTATAAAATCGATGCAGAAAAATATTTGATATATTTTAAAGCAGATTGGGAGGGTGATGACGAAATTTTAGTGCAATTTAATGTCCTTAATTTAAATGAGGTTTATACAGATACAATTATTCACCTCCAAGCAATAGATAAACTGCCTGTTTCATGTATGCTGGTACACGTTAAAATAGATGATAATGGCTTTTTTCTTCCAGTTCATTTTGTTTTGGATCCAGATTATCTTTTTGATGTTACTGCTATCGCTAATTG
Organism: Saprospiraceae bacterium; assembly: GCA_044352635.1. Lineage (GTDB taxonomy): Bacteria > Bacteroidota > Bacteroidia > Chitinophagales > Saprospiraceae > BJGN01. Next base: position 2,380 of record JBILDL010000326.1, read on the forward strand.
TTTTGAATCCAAAGGGGGAAATCAGGAAGGTTATTTGTTAAAGAAATTTTCTCCCAAGTCAACATCTACTTACCTGCTTGTAGGTGAAATTGCTAATTTCTTTTTAGATGCCCTTATTTCTGATCCTTCCCTCACGTTTGACTATTTATTCCCCTTGGTTTTTAAAAAAAATCCACTGAGCTATGCTCTCATCACTGATGAAGATTTGGTGAAAATAATAGATTCCTCAAAAAATATCTTTGTCAATTTACTTAAAACAATAACTAAAGATTTTCCAACGCAACAAATTTTACCTAAACATTGCTATCTGGAGCCTTCCTTTTTATCAGAAATATATGGAATTCAAGGTCGCTTGGATTTACTATTTGAAGGGGCTGATAGAACAGTGATTGTAGAGTTGAAAAGTGGAAAAACATATCAAACAAATGACTATGGTATCAACATGCCACATTTTTATCAATTCTTGTTATACGATTTAATTATCCGGTCGCCTTCTGCCAAAAAAAGAGTAGCTGGTTTTGTCCTTTACGCGGGGGAGTCGCTTAGCCTAAGATTCGCACCGTCCAATTTGTTGCAACAGCAAAAGGCTATGGTCATGAGAAATAATTTATTATTTATAGAGCTAAGTTTAATAAATCTCGGTTTTCATGAAGATTTATTGTCAGCAGGCGAAGCTATTTTTCATCGTTTATTTGACCAGGTTTTAGAGGCGAAAGGATTCTATAAAACAGAATTAAATCATTTTATATCAACTCTTAATGATGCACCACCCATTGAAAAAAAATATTTTTATTCGTTTATAAGTTTTATTGCAAGGGAACAAAAATTAGCTAAATCCGGTGCTGGTAATTACCAAAATGGTTCAAAAGGACAAGCCTCCTTATGGTTGGAATCGGTGAAGGATAAGAAAGAAAATTTTGATATCTTAAATCATCTGGCACTTCATGCTTATCAGGATAATCAAATCACCTTCTTAAAGACAGATAAGACAGCCAATAGAGCAAATTTTAGGGTAGGGGACACCCTGCTTCTTTATCCCAGTTTGGATACAGAGAAATTCACCTCCGATTTTCAACTATTTAAGGTTTATTTATTAGCCATTGAAAAAAATGAAATTATCGTTTCATTGGTGTTCCCCCAACATGATGATTCTTTTTTTAGGCAATTTAATTTCTGGAATCT
>JBILDL010000325.1:0-3561 GCA_044352635.1 Saprospiraceae bacterium
TCCTTTTTCAATTTTACCATTTGGAACATTTAATCTGAGGATATAATAATAGGTTCCATCAGGCAGCGGCTGATTCATAGAATTCACCCCTCTCCATTCGTTTTTATAAGGTCTTTGAGTAAATACAATATCTCCCCATCTATTAAAAACTATTAACTCTGCATCAGGATAGTCAGCCGGAAATTCATCTAAAATTTCAAAGGCAAGCGCATCATTTTTACCATCATCATTCGGAGTAATTGTATTAGGAATGATGGGTAGCGGTGCCTCGGGATCGAAGGCAATAGTAACTCGTACCGCTGCTGTATCACACAAAGTTAGGCAGGCATTATTACATAGTTTGTAAGAAAAACTATCATCACCACTTCCTCCTGGTTTCACTTTGTAGTTGATATTACCCCCTGAAATAGAATCAATGAGACCTTTAACCGGTTGATTTAACACGGACAGTTTAAATCCGCCCAATTTACTCACCTGATCATTTTGAATGGCCACTAAAACTGCCTTTCTTGTCCCTGTGGGAATAGAAAGTAAATCGTCCGCTGCAACAGGATTCGTTTCACGGGTAATAGTCACAGAATCAACACTATAAGCCTCACAACTTGCCGTAGAAATAGTCCAGATAAAATTATTTTTACCTACTTTTAATCCGAAGGCAAAACTACCCGCATCACCTGGAAGCTCTACCTGAGGTCCTCCAGATGCGGTCCATTTTCCCGTGTTTAAAGCAGATAACTTAGCATTCAGATTAATATTTTCCCCGCAGCTAATGGTATCAACCCCGGCATTGGCCAATGGTAAAGCAGGGTCGAGGATAAAGACGACCGTATCTTTTGAGGCACATCCTGAAAAAGAATTTACTATATCTAAGGTGTAGGTACCGACTTGTTTTACCTGTCCGTTTAATTGCGTATTATTTGTTACCGTATCATTTCCAGCCAGCGTCTTCCACAAATATTTGAAGGTGGCACCACTGCTTGTTCCCTTCGTATCTATCACTGTGAATTTGCCTGGACAGGCTAATGGTTGAGGAGTAACTAAATTAACTAAGGGACGCTGCGTAGAATCAGGAATATTAATTTTTGTACTACCCACACAACCATTCCTCTTGTCCTTTATATCAAGAGAATAATTCCCTGGTTTATTGACTTTTACTAAATAAGCATCGGTGGTTAGCTGCACAGCATTCACTTGATTATCTAGGGGGACCCATGACACTTGATAATCAGATCCAACGGAAGAACCATTTTGACCGTTAATTTCTACTACAGGATTATTACAGGTTATTGGGCCCGATAAAACAGCAAAAGCATCTGGTAACCTTTTATTCTCAGTAATAACAATTGAATCAATGGCCTTACAACCTGTTAAATTATTGGTAGTAATGAGTTGATAAGTTCCCCCTTTTTTAACTTTATAAATAAGACTGGAATCTAATTTTAAAGGATCTCCTTTTGCGTCAACCCAAGAGTAAGAATCTCTGGCTGCATTATTATTGGTCGTGACGGCCTTCAGTTCTATAGAATCGCGAATACAGGTAATCTGCGTTTCGTTAAATATAATTTTTGCCTCTGGCGCAAGTTTATCTAAGCCCACTAAAACATCTATACCACCTTCACAAAGCGTTGTCTTATTTTGAATTTGCAAAACATAAGTGCCAACAGTAGACACTTTGGGATTGGGCGAGTCAAAGCCAGAGGCAATAGTGCCGTCCAGAGTCAACCAGTTGTAGGTATAATCTGCTGCTGGAGAAACCGCAACGGATATATTTCCCTGAGGAAACTTACAAGTAATTTTAGGGTCTGTTATTAAGGTAACTTTTGGAGAATCCAATTGTGATATAATTCTAACCGAATCTATTCCTTCACAAAAACTAAACTTATTAATTGCTTTGAAGGAGAATAATCCACCTGCTTTTGCCTCAATATCCAGAGTATCTTTAGCGAGTTGATTGCCATTTAAGAACCAAAAATATTGTAAGTCTTTATTTTCAGTATCCGCTACCCCTTCCAATAGCATTTTAGGATTCTTACAAGTTAAGGTATCTCCGTATTTTATAATATCAGCTTGCACCACCTCCCTGATATCTTTTAACAAGGTACTATCAGAAAGCACACAACCAGTAACGAGGTTAGTTGTTTTTATGGTGTAAATACCGGTTTTTTCAACCTTAGGTTGTTGAATAGTATCTTGTCCGGCGGGAAGAATTCCTCCAACATTGGCAGTCCATAAAATACTATATTTATCTCTTTGAGTATTAAATGCAGCTTTCAGCGTAGCCTTTGGCTCGAGACAAGTCCAGGCTGTAGTATCTGCCAAAGTAAATCGGGCATAATCGGCATTTGGTAAAATATTTATAGTATCTCTTGTAGAACAACCTGATTTTACATCACGCACCAGGACAGAATAACTTCCGAGCTTACTTACTGTCACCGAAGAATTCAATCCTAAAAATGACCCACCGAGTGTTTCCCATAAATAATCTAAAGGATTTGGATGTGGTTGTGCTGTTGCTTTAAGAGTTACTGATTCACCTTTACAACCCGTCTCTATGTCATTTCCAACACTAACTATGGGTTTCAATATATTATTGGTAACCGTAACGGTATCAGAACTGGTACAAAAACTCCTTGTATTTCTAACAGTTATAATATAAGTTCCGCCAAAAGTAATCGATGGAGTATCCAGTTTTTCCTGCCCTGCTTCTAATTGACCGCCATTAATGGCTTTCCAGGTTACCGTCAAAGAATCTCCTTTCGTTAAAATAGGAACACCTATAAACGATGTTGGTGCATTACAAGTTAAATTTTTGTCTTGCCCGGCATCTGCTTTATAAAAAGGAATAGAAGTAATGACAATGGTATCTTTTGCCACACATCCAATGGCATTTTCCACCTGATAGATATATAATCCAGGTTCAGTAACGGTAACAACAGATTGTTCATTGTTTCCTTCAATTCTACCATTTGGAGTAGTCCAACTCACATTAATACCTGACCCTGGTGTTGAGGAAGTACCCGTACCTGTAAGCGTTAAGGAGCGGGGAAGACATCGTAATAGGGCATCAGGTCCGGCATTGGCCGTTGGTTGCCCTGGTGCAACACCAATGGTTATAGTGTCGGTGCCTCTGACGCTTGGATCTGATAAATCAATGACCGTTAAAACAATTCTACCAGCGGGTAAATTTTTAATGGCATTGCCTGAACCCAGATTCCTTCCTGTTGCAAGGGATATCCAACTATAAATAAATGGACCTTTTCCACCCGATGTTACAAATACCTGAGCGGTACCATCATTCAGGTTGGTACAAGAAACATTAGACGAATTTTTTGCTATAAGCAAAGTATCGGTAATACACACAGGAATATCTTTGTAGAATAACTGACCTGCTCCCGTTAAGGTGGTTACAGTAGAAGGTGGCGCCTTATCGACTTTTATAAGATAGCAGGTATCGGCATCACCTATGACCTTATAACATACTGAAAACAAGATGGCACTATCTGCCAGTGTTTTTCCTGCTGCATTGAGCCAGTTGAACTCCAAAACACCTGAACTTGCCGC
>JBILDL010000327.1:0-3559 GCA_044352635.1 Saprospiraceae bacterium
AGCTGCGCTTTTATGTTTCCTATGTCAACACCGCCCAATGCAATCGTTTTTGCCAGTGGACGAATCACCATCGGTCAAATGGCGAAAGCTGGCTTTATATTAAATTTAATAACGATTTTGGTCATTGCGTTTTTAGTGAAATTTCTTTTCCCTTTCGTTCTTGGAAATTAAAATAATTGAATATGGATATTTCCATAAAGGAAATCAAACAAGTTGTTAAGGATGTAATAGCTGAAATTCAGGCCATTAGAAATCATTTACATCAATATCCCGAACCATCTTTCAAAGAGTTTAATACGTCTGCTTTTATTTCGGAGAAGTTAAATGAATGGGGTATCTCTCCCATAACGGGTATGGCTACAACAGGTCTTGTGGTGGTAATAGAGGGAAATAATCCTTTCCAACGCACCGTCGCTTTAAGAGCTGATATGGATGCTTTACCTATAACCGAATTAAATGATGTTCCATATAAATCTTTAAATGAAGGTTTTATGCATGCTTGTGGACATGACGTTCATACCGCCTGCTTACTTGGTGCGGTTAAAGTGCTTCACCAAATCAGACATACCTTTAATGGTTCAGTTAAAGCTATTTTCCAACCTGGAGAAGAGCTTTTGCCAGGGGGAGCCTCTCTGATGATTGCCGATGGCGCCTTGAAAAACCCTGAGGTAAATGTTATCTTCGGTCAACACGTTTTCCCTGATCTTCCTGTCGGAAAAGTTGGTTTTAGATCTGGTCAATATATGGCTTCCTGTGATGAGATTTATATGACTATAAAAGGGGTAGGAGGTCACGGTGCCATGCCTCATCGCTGCATCGATCCCATTCTTATAAGTGCCCACCTTATTATTGCCTTGCAACAAGTGGTGAGTAGAACGATGAATCCGATTATTCCGGCAGTACTTACTATTGGAAAAATTGAATCCGTCGGTGGAGCAACCAATGTTATTCCTGATCAGGTTCTGTTAAAAGGTACTTTTCGCACACTCGATGAAGCAGAAAGATTTGCCGCCCATGAAAAAATCAAAAAAATTGCGTTCGCTGTCGTTGAAGGAATGGGTGGAGAATTAGACCTGAGGTTAGAAGTGGGTTATCCCGCATTGGTTAATGATGTAGAGGTGACAGATTTGGCTAAAAGGTCGGCCATAGCGTTTTTAGGCGCTGAAAATGTGGTAGATATTCCCATTCGTATGACTGCGGAAGATTTTTCGTACTATAGTCAGGTCATTCCCAGCTGTTTTTATCGATTGGGCACCTCCTCGACAGATGGAAAATTTAGCCATCCAGTTCATACGCCTTATTTCGATATTGATAAAGATGCATTGGAAATAGGTGTCGGTCTTTTCGTCTGGATAGCTTTGAATAATCTCGACCGAGTTCTGAAAAATGAATAAAAATAGAAGGTTGCAAGTTTTCAACTCCACATAGCTATTTATTCGACAGTTAAAGGTTTTTTATCCATCATGATTTTCTCGACAGAGTGAATAAAATCTTAATCATTCACATTGTTTACTGTCAGTGTGAATGGAAATGCTTTCAAGTAGGTGTCTGATATTCTTGATCTCACAAAGGGACCAAAGCCATATAAATGATATTTACTTATAACATATTTAATAAATTTGTAATATGTTACATATATTATATATATTTGTAATGTGAATAAGTAATATGTAAATTATTGAAGGCTATGGCAACTATACTACTAATTGATGACGAGGCAAGCATTCGCAGGACACTAAAGGAAATTTTGGAGTTTGAAAAATATCAGGTTCTTGAGGCTCCCGATGGATTTTCTGCCATAGACATTTTTAAAAAATCAGCTATAGACATAGTTCTTTTAGACATTAAAATGCCGAAAATGGATGGCCTGGAAGTTTTGGATTTTCTCCAGGAAATTAATCCGGAAATACCTGTTATCATGATCTCTGGCCATGGTAATATTGATACTGCGGTTGAGGCTGTCAAAAAAGGGGCCTTTGACTATATTTCTAAACCACCTGATTTAAACAGATTATTGATTACCCTTCGGAATGCACAGGAGAGACATTCCTTGGTAGTAGAAACAAAATCTCTAAAGAGGAAGATTTCAAGGGCTGGTTTACAGGACATCATTGGCGATTGTCCACAGATTATAGCGGTAAAAGAAACCATACAGCAAATAGCTCCATCAGAGGCCAGGGTGCTCATTACTGGGCCAAATGGTTCGGGTAAAGAATTGGTTGCCAAATGGATACATGAGGGTAGTCAAAGAAATAATGCCTCATTAATTGAAGTAAATTGTGCTGCTATTCCTTCTGAATTGATAGAAAGCGAATTGTTTGGACATGAGAAGGGATCTTTTACTTCGGCACACAAGCAAAAATTAGGAAAATTTGAACAAGCACACGGTGGAACACTTTTTCTGGATGAGATTGGAGATATGAGTTTATCTGCTCAAGCAAAGGTATTGAGAGTACTGCAAGAAAATACGCTTTCCAGAGTTGGAGGTGAAAAGGATATTAAGGTAGATGTTAGAATCATTGCCGCAACAAACAAGGATTTACATGAGGAAATGGCTGCAGGTCGGTTTAGAGAGGATTTATATCATCGGTTAGCCGTTATTGTATTGCCTGTGCCAGCATTATGCGATAGGAGAGAGGACATTCCCGCTTTAATAGATCATTTCATAAAAATTGTTTGTAAAGAATATGGCATTCCATGTAAAAAAATAGAAAAGGATGCGGTGAATACTTTGACAAAACTTCCCTGGACTGGAAACATCAGGGAACTTCGAAACGTAATTGAAAGGCTTATCATATTAAGTCAACATAAAATTATGCTATCTGAGGTAGAAAAATATGTTATTCCTGTTTCATTTTCTAGGGTGAAAAATCAAAACTGGTTGAATACATTTACTTCTGCGGAGGAGGCTCATCGATATATAGATAAACATTTTCAATGGAGCGTAAAAGAATATTCCGTTTAAACTTAGCTTGCTTTCATGTTGTTATACCTAGTTGTAAACGTAAAAAAAATATAACATGACAACAACTCAGGAGGAAAATGAAAATAAAAGGTTAAAACAATACGAAGAATCCATAAAAGCGGAAAATTCGTGGACTATGTTTAAGGTTCTTTCAGAATTTGTAGAAGGATTTGATAGGCTAAACAAGGTAGGTCCTTGTGTTTCTATCTTTGGTTCCGCAAGAACAAAACCTGATCATCCAAATTATAAATTAGCCGAGGTTATTGCTAAAAGATTAACTGATGAAGGATTCGGCGTTATTACAGGGGGTGGTCCAGGTATAATGGAAGCTGGCAATAAGGGGGCTTATGAAAATGGGGGTATTTCGGTTGGATTAAATATTGATCTTCCATTTGAACAAAACAATAATCCGTACATTGACCATGATAAAAACATGGACTTTCGCTTTTTCTTTGTCAGAAAGGTGATGTTCGTTAAATATGCTCAGGCTTTTGTTGTTTTACCTGGTGGATTTGGTACACTCGATGAATTATTTGAGGTGTTAACCCTTGTTCAGACTAAAAAAATAGTTCCCGTCCCTGTAATTTTAGTAGG
>JBILDL010000328.1:0-3554 GCA_044352635.1 Saprospiraceae bacterium
TTTTATGTTCCACATTATAGTATAATCTGCCCAGGTTGGGTAATTCTACACTATTGTGTAAATCTAAAGCCTCGTGAATATTTTTAGAAAAAAGCCTGATAGCCTCTGAAGCCATAGCATCATCCACTGAAAATCTTCTTTTTACCTCATTATGAAAAAGCGTACTATCTCCGTTTCCGCCGGGTTCAAATACAATGATAGTATCTGGTGGCAATATTTTTCCATTGATAGAATCTTCTTTAGCGGCAATGTATTTTTCAGAAAAAGTACCTAAACCAGAAACGTATAATCGATGATAGCTGGAAATTAAAGGTTGGATAATTGGATAAAGATCTAATTGCATAAATGGTAATTATTTTGTCATGTTTACAAATATAGTGGAATAACGGTAATTCGTTTCGTAAGTTTGCTTTATAATAACCCATTTCATCAAATAATTATTATGCAGGAAGCAACCTCATTTCCACGACGAGAAAAATCAGCTGAACTATTTGCCAGAGCAAAAGCCGTATTTCCAGGCGGGGTGAGTTCCCCTGTCAGGGCTTTTAAGTCGGTAAGTGGACCTCCCCTTTTCATTAAACGGGGAGATGGATGCCATGTTTGGGACGAAGATGACAACCGCTATATTGACTTTTGCGCCTCGTGGGGACCGTTAATTCTGGGACACAATAACGAACAAATAAGAGAAAGAATTTTTGAAGCGGTTGCTTCGGGAACTTCATTTGGCACCCCTACCCTCAATGAGCTGGAACTTGGTGAATTGCTGGTTAAAAACAATCCTTATTTAGAAAAAGTAAGATTTGTAAGTTCTGGTACAGAAGCCGTTATGTCTGCCATCAGACTGGCCCGGGGGTTTACGGGAAGATCAAAAATTTTAAAATTTGAAGGTTGCTATCATGGACACCTGGACTCCCTTTTGGTGAAAGCCGGCTCTGGCTTAGTTACCTTTGGGGAATCAACCTCTGCGGGTATTCCACCGTCTTTCGCTGCAGAAACATTGGTTATTCCTTTAGATGACCGGTCTGCGTTGGATGAAGCCCTGGATAAATATGGCAATGAAATTGCCTGTATAATCATAGAGCCTATTCCCGCCAATAATGGACTTTTACTACAAGATTATTCTTTCCTGAAATATCTTAGACAAAAAGCCACAGAACATAAGGTGCTTCTTCTTTTTGACGAAGTAATTTCCGGATTCAGAGTACATTTCGCTGGAGCGGCTGGTTACTATGACATTAAACCTGATATAGTTACCTACGGAAAAATCATTGGAGGTGGTATGCCCGTCGGCGCGTATGGCGGAAGTAATGAACTTATGGCTTTTATTTCACCTGACGGACCTGTATATCAAGCAGGAACCCTTTCTGGAAATCCTGTCGCTATGGCCGCCGGACTTGCAGCTTGCCAACAATTATTGATGCCCAATTTTTATTGTGATCTGGATCATAAAACCAATCATTTAATAAAAAAACTGACAGACCACGCCAAAGAAAACAAATACAGTGTTACCTTCCCCAAAGTAGGTTCTATTTTTTGGATAGCCTTTAGTACAGAGACCATAAAAAAGGCTGATCAAATTGATCCCGCTTCCATGAAATTCTTTAAACTTTTACATGCCGCACTCCTTGAAAAAGGAGTCTATATGGGTCCTTCCGGCTATGAAGTAGGATTTGTAAGTTCTGCACATACCATTGAAGTATTAGATGAGGCAGCGGAAATAATCAATTGGGCCATGGATACCGTATTTAGTGACCTTTAACTCATTTTATGCTAAATAATCAGTTGCGTATCATTTCATACTTGGTTATTTTTTACATGCTACTGGCTTTTAGCTGGTGGACGGTTCTTTTGCATACTAAAAACAGAGACGCATTTCTAGCGAAAAATGAACTTCTAAAACTAAGCTTAATTGCAAAAAATGAAATAAAAAACGAGGAAGACTTCCTTAAAAATTCCTTTCATATTGAACTCAGAGATGCTTATAAACGCCAGGAATGGATGATTCTTGGCGAAGCCTCTGTTTTTGTGTTAAGCCTGCTCATTGGTATCGTTTTTATAAACAGAGGTTACCACAAAGAGATTCTCGCTGCTAAACAAAGTAGTAATTTCTTGTTATCCATCACCCACGAGTTGAAATCTCCTATTGCTTCCATAAGATTAGGATTTGAAACGCTGCAACGAAAGAAATTATCGGAGGAACAGTCGCATGTTTTACTTAAAAATGGAATAAATGATACAGATAGATTAAATAATCTGGTTTCAGATCTTCTTCTCTCCGCCAGATTAGAATCGACATATCAGCTAAATACAGAATTGTTTTCCTTAGAAATTTTAATAGATGAGTGTGTTCAACTCTTAAAACAAAAATTTCCCTCTGCTATCATAAAAGTTAATTTAATACAGGAAATCCCTGAGATACTGGCTGATTATTCAGCTATTCGTTCCGTAATCATTAACTTACTTGAAAATGCTGTAAAATATAGTGACAGTTTCCCCGAAATAAATATTGGGTTGACTTCAAACAATGAGCGGTGTAATATAGAGATTTCAGACAAGGGTATCGGGATAGATCAAAGTGAAAGAAAGAAGATATTTGAAAAATTTTATCGCGTTGGAAATGAGGATCAAAGAAAAACAAAAGGAACTGGATTGGGTTTATACATTGTAGATCAAATAGTAAGGGCCCATAATGGATCCATAACCGTTTCTTCAAATCAGCCAAAGGGAACTATTTTCAATGTTTTCTTACCCTTTAATTAATAAAAACCTGATTAAAATGCGCATTCTTCTGGTAGAAGACGAGGAAAATATAAGAGATCTGGTTAAGTTGAACCTGGAGCTTGAAAATTTCGAGGTGATTGCCACTGGAAACGGTCGGGATGCGCTCAAATTATCTGCTGGTCAACATTTCGACCTCATTTTATTAGATGTTATGTTACCCGAGATGGACGGCTTTCAGATATGTGAGCAAATAAGATTAAGTGATCTTCAAACACCCATTATTTTTTTAACGGCGAAAGATGGTTCAAATGATCGGATACAAGGTCTGAAATATGGTGCAGATGATTATATTGTAAAACCCTTCGTTTTTGAAGAGTTACTCTTGAGAATCAATAATTTACTTAAAAGAAGTGCACGGACACCCGAAAATACGGCAACGGTTTTTTCCTTTGGAAATAATCAGATAAATTTCATCACCTTCGAAGCCATAGGTAATGAGGGAAAGTTTCTTTTAACAAAGAAAGAGGCTATGCTCTTAAAGTTACTTATAGACAGGAAAAATCAGGTAGTTTCCCGACAACAAATTTTACAATCTGTATGGGGTTACGATGTTTATCCCAGCACCCGGACCATAGATAATTTCATTTTAAAATTTCGACGGAATTTTGAGGAAGATACCAGAGAACCTGTTCATTTCCATGCCATACGAGGCATTGGTTACAAATTTAGTTATCCTTCTGGTTCCACAAATGAGATAGTTGAGTAAGAAAATCACGTACTTCTAAGGTATTAACCAGGTGGTATTTAGCTTCTGAATTTTCCATGCCTATTTT
>JBILDL010000329.1:0-3553 GCA_044352635.1 Saprospiraceae bacterium
AAATGTAATGCTTCTGTTGGAGAACGGTAGTATTTTAAAGTTAAATACAGTTGAGGATAGGGGAACGCTGGATAAAAAAACAAATATGAGAAGATATGAAGCAGTTTGTGTTCTCCCCATCGATTTATATTACGCTTTGACTCATTTCAAAACAGATAAAATCAGGTTGCAATATAAAAGCGGCATAAAAAGAACCGTTTCTTTGTTCACGGAACAGCAAAAAAAGTTTCAGCAAACCATCCGGTGTGTAGGAGAAGCAGCTGGGGTAATGCCTGTTAAACCATAGATTTATTTGTAAGCTTTTATCCAGGAAAGGGCCATATTTTCCATGACCTTTTGTAGTTCTGACTGGTTATCCTTTTGATTCGCAAGACTTGTTAATGAAGGTAGGTTCTTTGCGTAATAAAGTTGTTGATTTGGCATTTCTGTCAATGTACTGGCAAGAATTCTTGCGTAAGGGAAATCGGGATCAACCTCAAGCATGATATCAGAAATAAAACGGACTACTTTTTTGTAAGCCAGAAAAAATCCATTTTTATTTTCTTCGGTAACTTCCTTAATTCTATATACCTTATCCGCTTGACTTACCATGATACTATGCAGAATATCTTCATCAATGTAGGTGATTTCGTCGTTTTTCGTCATACTTTCCAGTATGCCGGCTATGGCAATCTTTAATTTCTCTTCGGGAGAAGTAATATGTTCTGTTTTATTTTGAATGTTAACATACATATACTCCCAATACCAATTAGACAAATAAACCAGGAGTAGGTGTTTGTTTTCAAAATATCTATAAATAGACGCTTCGGTTGAATTTATTTTAGCAGCTAATTTTTTAAACGTAAAATGTTCAAATCCTAGTTCGTCAATAAGAATAATGGAATATTTTAATATACTCTGTCCTAAAGTGGTTTCTTTCGGATCCCTTAGGTATAATCCAATATGAATGTTTACCGGCATTTTAATTTAGGATTTATAGAATTTAAAACTGCAAAATACGACTAAAATTTTTATCAAAAGGATAATTTAAATCTTTAATTTCGCAGTCAATTTTACATAAGAAATTTTTTTTTCATGAATGAACTGGAGATTAATAAGCGGAAAACATTTGGGATTGTAAGTCACCCTGATGCGGGCAAAACTACCCTTACTGAAAAGCTGCTCCTTTTCGGAGGCGCTATACAAGTAGCCGGTGCGGTTAAGTCCAATAAAATAAAAAAATCAGCCACTTCCGATTTCATGGAAATTGAAAAACAAAGAGGTATTTCCGTGGCAACCTCAGTGATGGCTTTTGATTATAAGGATCTTAAAGTGAATATTTTAGATACTCCCGGTCATGAGGATTTTGCTGAAGATACCTATAGAACCCTTACCGCCGTAGATAGTGTGATTGTAGTAATCGATGCTGCAAAAGGCGTTGAAAGTCAAACCGAAAAATTAGTGAAGGTCTGCCGTATGAGAAATACGCCTATCATTGTTTTTGTGAATAAATTAGATAGGGAAGGGAAGGACGCATTTGATCTTCTGGATGAAATAGAAAGTAAACTCGATATTCAGGTGACTCCCCTGAGCTGGCCCATCGGGATGGGACAGCATTTTAAAGGCGTTTTTAGTATTTTCGAGAAAAATTTAAAGTTATTTAAGCCTCATGGAAAGCAAGATGAGGAGGATACTATAGAAATTGCCTCTGTGAATGATCCTCTCCTGGAGAAAATAGTGGGTATTCAAGATGCTAAAACTCTGAAGGAGGAGGTGAAGTTAATTGCTGAAGTCTATCCTGCCTTCGAAAGGGAAGATTATCTTTTGGGGATGATTTCTCCGGTATTTTTTGGTAGTGCTATTAATAATTTTGGGGTAAGAGAATTGTTGGATTGTTTTATTCAAATAGCTCCCCAACCCCTGCCAAGGCAAGCGGAGGAAAGAATTATTGAACCTAATGAAGCGGGCTTTTCTGGATTTGTATTTAAAATACACGCAAATATGGATCCCAATCATCGAGATAGAATCGCTTTCCTTAGAATATGTTCAGGCGTTTTTCATCGAAATACTAATTATTTGCATGTAAGACAGAATAGAAAACTGAAATTTTCTAATCCAACGTCCTTTATGGCAGCTAAAAAGACCATAGTGGAAGAGGCTTTTCCCGGTGATGTTATTGGCCTTTACGATTCTGGAAATTTTAAAATAGGTGATACCTTAACAGAAGGTGAAGTGCTGCATTTTAAAGGAATCCCACGATTCTCTCCTGAAATGTTCAGATACGTGAATAATGTGGATCCACTTAAAACCAAACAATTAGCAAAAGGATTGGATCAGTTGATGGATGAAGGTGTTGCTCAATTGTTTACCAAAGAATTTGATGGCCGAAAGCTAATAGGTACGGTAGGCGCCCTTCAATTCGATGTTATTCAATACAGATTGTTACATGAATATGGTGCATCTGTACAATTTGAACCAGTAAATCTATATAAAGCTTGTTGGATAAGTGCCGAAAAAGATTCAGATCTCCAGGCATTTCTGCAAAGACGAAAAAGAGACCTCGCCAAAGATAAATCTGGAAAATGGGTGTATCTCGCCGAATCTCCCTGGGCATTGAAGTTATTACAAGAGAATAATCCAGAAATTATTTTCCACTTTATTAGCGAATTTGAGTAAGGATTTTAACGGACTTTTCTTCCTTTCCACCGATAAACTGGAAATAAACTGGCCATTATACCTACCCAGGCAATATACAATGTATGTATGTTCTGCGATAGGAAGAAGTACTTTTCTAATTTTCTTTTGTTGAAAAATCTTATGGCTTCTCTCTGTAAAAGATAGTCGCTAAAGATTTTAAATATATAAAGTACACAAAACATTGGAAAAAAAATGCTCGTTTGTATGATGCAGAGAACCCCTAAAATGACAATTGTCAAGGATACAATGAATAGGACGGAAAGAGAAAAATTGATATTCATTTCTTTATAAGCATTATTCTTACTCGCCCATCTAATTCTTTGTCTTAGTAACGATTTTATAGAATGTTCAGGTTGCGTAACTACAACGGCCGATAGTGTTTTTAAAAATTGAATGCTTTTTGGATAATGTTGGTGAAAATGATGCAGTAAAAACATATCGTCTCCTGAAGCCTTATTTGGAAATTGGGCATACCCACCCAGGTCGTTAAATACTTGTTTTGAAAAGCCCATATTTGCTCCATTAGCTAAAAGTTGGTTGCCTGACTGATAGCCAGCTCCCGTTATAACCATCATACCGATCATATCGAGAGCCTGAAATGAAGTCAAAAGGTTGGGGTTTTTATCTGAAATAACAACAGGACCACCAATAAATACACAATCTTCTTTTATGAATTGTTCAGAAAATGTAGTAATCCATGAAGGTGGAACGATACAATCAGCATCGGTTAAAAGGATATATTTTCCCTTCGATGCGTTTATACCCGTTTGAATGGCCTCTCTTTTATAAGAAACTATTGTTTTTTCATGCCTTTTGGCAGTTGAAGAAAGATATTTTAGATTTGCTCCCGATGCTTCAAATTTTTTAATTAATTCGG
>JBILDL010000330.1:0-3549 GCA_044352635.1 Saprospiraceae bacterium
TTGATGGCGCCAACGGAGATCGCGAAAATCCTGAAAAATATCAGGTTTACGATTGGAAAGGCTTCGGAGAAACCATAAGGTCTCTTCAACCAGAAGCCGTTATTTTTGGAGCTGGTTATGCCGATCTAAGGTGGGTTGGTAATGAAAGAGGTGTCGCGTCGGAAACAAATTGGTGTACTTTCGACTCAAAACAAAGAAATCCAAGTGAAGACGCCCCTATACCCTTACTTCAGGCAGGTATTAA
This sequence comes from Saprospiraceae bacterium, assembly GCA_044352635.1. Lineage (GTDB taxonomy): Bacteria > Bacteroidota > Bacteroidia > Chitinophagales > Saprospiraceae > BJGN01. The sequence goes on from JBILDL010000330.1 coordinate 245, forward strand.
AAATGGAGATTTATGGTGGCCCGCTGAAACCGATGTGTCTATCAGACCAGGTTGGTTTTATCATCCGGAAGAAGACACAAAAGTCAAATCTGTAGATCAATTGGAAAAAATTTATTTTGAGTCCGTTGGTCGGAATACAAATCTGCTGTTGAATATCCCCATCGATAGAGAGGGTCTGGTAAATGCTGCCGATTCTATCGCGCTCATGCAATTAAGAGCTCGTTTAGATGCCACTTTTATAGATAACAAACTAGAAAAATTATCTAAAGGGACGCCGGACAACAATTCTTTTGTCGTTGAATTAAAAGGTAAAAAAACCTTTGACGTCATATCTCTTAAGGAAAATATAAGCCAGGGACAAACGATTGACGGTTGGAAAGTAGAAGCCTGGGTGGACAAACAATGGGTTTTACTTGGTAAAGCGACCACCGTTGGCTATCAAAGATGGCTCATTTTACCCAAAACAACCTCCCCTAAAATACGGATTAGCTTTAAAAATCCCCTACCCTCCCGTCAATTACTGGATGTGAATTTGTATTTAAGAGCCTCACCGAATCCTTTACTGGACAAAAAATGAAAAAATACATACTCACCATTTTTCTGATAATTGTAGGTTTACAGTTGATGCAAGCGCAGGATGACCCATTTATTGGTTATTTTGAAAATAAAAAAGAGGAATTCGCCTTGAAAATTGATAAAACGCCCAAGAATGATTACAGCTGCGTTTTACACCTACAGGGGAATACCATTTCCTTCAAGGGAACAAAAATATTGGGAATGATATCTGGAATGTTAATATTTCAGGGACAAAGCGTATCCTTTTCATTGTCAAAATTAGAGAATATTTATTATTTCACTTTGGATGGTGTTTCCTTGGAGGTAAAAAAAGAATAGTTTATTAAAAACCCTAAATTCATTTGTTTTGGCTTCACCAATCTTGTCATCCAACCTGCTACGTTATAGCCTTATTTCAGGTATTCTCCTCCTAATAGGTTATTTTTATGTAAGTAAAGAGGAAAAAGCCCCCATTTCAGACCCCAATGACCTGAATCAATTAAATATTGAAGCCAGGACTATTTTTGCCCACCATTGTTATTCTTGCCATGGGGAGGTTAAAAGTAAGGGCGGCCTTCAACTACATACTAAAGCAGCCGCGTTTGCCGGAGGTGATGATGGTCCTGTAATTATACCCGGTGACATAGACAAAAGTGAATTAATACGGCGCATTACCCTTCCACATAGTCATAAAGACTATATGCCCTCAAAAGGAGAAAAACTAACAAAAGATCAGGTTCAAACGCTTATAAAATGGGTTGAAGCAGGGGCACCCTGGTCAGATAGCATGACTACATCGGTTTACAGATTGGCTCCTTTCGAACACAGGTTGCCCAAAGTGCCCGCTCCCAAAAAAGGACTTTCAAATCCTATTGATTTATTTGTCGATGTTTATTTTGAAAAAAATAAGGTGCAGTGGAAAGATCCAGTGGCCGATCCTTTATTTATTCGGAGAGTTTATCTGGATGTTTTAGGATTACTGCCAACCCCCTCCGAAATAAAGGCATTCAACGAGGATAAAAACCCTAAGAAAAGGGATAGATTGGTTAAAACATTGTTGTCTAAAGACACCGTTTATGCGCAACATTGGTTAACCTTTTGGAATGATTTGTTGAGAAATGATTATTCTGGAACGGGTTATATAACGGGAGGACGAAGTTCTATAACCCCTTGGTTATATGAATCGTTAACAAAAAATAAATCGTACGACTCTATTGTTCACCAGCTTATCAGCCCTTCAGAACCTTCAGCGGGTTTTATCAAAGGCATTCAATGGCGAGGAACCATCAATGCCAGTCAGCGGGTGGAAATGCAGGCGGCACAAAATGTAGCCCAGGTATTTTTAGGATTAAATTTAAAATGTGCTTCTTGTCACAACAGTTTTATCAGTGACTGGAAACTCGAAGATGCTTATGGTTTTGCTAATATTTTTTCTGAGGAGCCTCTCGAAATATACCGATGCGACCAGCCTACCGGCAAAATTGCCTCGAATAATCTTCTTTTTCCTTCCTTAGGGACATTAAAAGAAACCACTGACCGAATGGAGCGATTAAAAGATTTGGCGGGACTGTTGGTTCAGGAAAAAAATGGACGTTTGTCACGCACTTTTGTTAATCGGATCTGGGCACAATTTATGGGCAGAGGTTTTATTGAACCCCTTGATTTTATGGATAACCTGCCATGGGACCAGGATTTACTGGATTGGATGGCCTTTGATTTTGTGCGGAACGATTATGATATTAAAAAGGTAATGTATCAGATTTTAACCTCGAAAACCTATCAGCAACCGTCTGTCGCTTTTGAAGAACCTGAAAAATTAATATCAAAAGACTATGTTTTTCAGGGGATGGTACGCAGGAGGCTTTCTGCCGAACAATTTGCCGACGCCATAAGTCAGGCATTTTACCCTGTTTACACCGACTCAAATTTCGTTAAAAAGCACTTTCCGCAAATGAATGAAATAAAATCTCCCTTTGTAAGGGCTTCCATGGTAAAAAATGATATTTTCATGACCGCCTTGGGTAGGCCTAACAGGGAAAATGTAGGGGCAAGTAGAAATAGCCAATCCAATTTAATTCAGGCGCTTGAGGTGACAAATGGTCAGATATTAAATACCAGACTACAGTTGGGGTCAGAAAAATGGTTGTCAGCCAACCTAAGGAAAGACCAGTTAACAGATTCTCTTTTCTTGAATTTTTTGGGACGAATCCCGACGGTAAGAGAGCGAAGAGCAACAAATTCCTTATTGTCTGAAAAGCCTAATAGCTCAGAGATTCAAGATTTGGTATGGGCGTTAACACTGCTCCCTGAATTTCAATTAATTTATTAAAAGATTCAAATTTAGTGAAATGATAAATGCATGGAATAGGCGTGAATTTTTAAAAACTGCCTCACAAGCTACCTTGGCCGCTTTGGCTACTGGTGCACCAATGTCCTCACTACTAACTAGTTGTGCCGGGTCAAAACCAATAGACACCAGTACTGCCGACACGGTTATATTACTATGGATGGCGGGCGGTATGGCGCATACGGAAACGTTTGACCCTAAGAAATATACCCCTTTTGAAAAAGGGATGGAAGGAAATCGCGTTCTTTCCACTTTTCCAAGTGTTCCGACGGTTCTTGACGGTATATCATTTTCGGAAGGATTGCAGGAAATTGGCAAAGTAATGGATAAAGGGACCGTTATTCGCTCTTATGTGGCCGCCGATTTAGGACATATTTTACACTCCAGGCATCAATTTAACTGG
>JBILDL010000331.1:0-3541 GCA_044352635.1 Saprospiraceae bacterium
TATTCGCATGGAAGGATTTTTATTCTTTAGCGGAAGGGCAGGCTTTGAAATGCTGCAAAAAGCAGCCAGAGCAGGTATAAATCTAGTCGTTGCTATTGGTGCGCCAAGTAGTTTAGCCATTGAGATGGCAGAAGAAAATGATATTACGCTGGTTGGGTTTACTAATCATAATTCTTTCAATGTTTATACTCACGCTCATAGAATTCAATAAATCTTCATTTTTTTTATTTTTTTGGCACCGATTTAGAACTACTTTTCATTTTGTTTATTTAATAGGTTTATAATCATTACATATCACTGCTTTTATGTTTAAAAATTATCTAGCGCTTACCGTTGCTTTCATCTTTTTATTTCTTAGTCAGGTAAATGGACAAACAGGTATAATAAAGGGAAAAATTACTAATAAATTGACCAATGAAGCCATTGGTTTCGCTACGGTTGTTATTCCTGAAATAAATAAAGGGGTCACTTCTGATGAATCGGGGAATTATGAAATAACGGGACTTACTCCGGGATTGTATAATGTAACAGCCAGTTATTTAGGATTTAAAGACGGTTCTGCCTTTGAAATTCAGGTTACCAATGCAAGACCTGCTCAGGTAGATTTTGAATTGGAAGAATCTATTGAGGAACTTACGGAGGTAGTCGTTCAGGCATCTCCATTTAAAAAAACGGAGGAAAGTCCCGTTTCCTTAAGGACGATAGGCATTGCTGAAATTCAAAGAAACCCAGGAGGAGCGAGGGATATATCCAGAGTTATTCAATCTTTACCAGGGGTAACTACTACGGCATCTTTCAGAAATGATTTAATCATCAGGGGAGGGGCGCCAAACGAAAATCGTTTTTTTCTGGACGATGTAGAAGTACCCAATATTAATCACTTTGCAACGCAAGGGGCATCGGGTGGACCGGTGGGTCTTATAAATGTAAATTTTATTAACGAAGTAGATTTTTTCTCGGGTGCCTTTCCTGCAAATAGAGGAAATGCTTTAAGTTCTGTGTTTAATTTTAAGCAGAGAGAGGGTAGAAGTGATAGAATTGGGGGTAACTTTATGGTGGGTGCCTCTGATATTGGATTAACTTTAGAAGGTCCAATTGGTGATAAAGGTACTTTTTTAGTTTCGAGCCGCAGATCGTATTTGCAATTTTTATTTCAGGCTATCGGACTTCCATTCCTACCTACATACAATGATTTTCAGGCAAAAATCAAATTTAAACTGGACGAAAAAAATGAGTTGACCTTTATAGGACTGGGGGCTATTGATCAATTTGAACTCAATCTGGAGGCAAATGAAACCGAAGATCAACAGTTTCTATTGGATCAACTTCCAACTACGCCTCAATGGAATTATACGAATGGTCTGGTATGGAAGCACTTTACTCAAAAGGGCTATTGGACTTTCGTTTTATCGAGAAATATGCTTGATAATAAGGCAATTAAATATGCTGGAAATGATGATAGTAAACCTGAAAACAAAATATTAGATTACCAGTCACAAGAAATCGAAAATAAGTTACGTATTGAAAGAACACTGAGAACGGGTGATTTTAAATTAACTTATGGGGGCGGCTATGAATTTGTCAAATACAATAATAATACCTTCAATAGAATTTTTACGGGTTCGGGGGCTCAAACCATTAATTATAGTTCTGCCTTTAATATGGGAAAATACAGTTTGTTTTCTCAGGCAAGTCAAAGTTTTAATAATGAGAAACTGGTCCTTTCAGCAGGATTAAGAGTAGATGGAAATACCTATTCTAAGGATATGTCCAATCCTTTAAATCAACTCTCTCCGCGTATTTCTTTAGCTTACTCGCTTACAAAAAGATTGTCGGTGAATTTCAATACTGGTATTTTCTATCAATTACCGCCTTTTACTATTCTTGGTTATCAACAAAATGGTGAATTTGTAAATAAGACAAACAACATAAAGTATGTAGGTAATAAACAGGTGGTTCTGGGGTTGGAATTTAATACAGATTTCAACGCTAAGATTACCATTGAATCATTTTATAAGTTTTATAATAATTATCCATTTTTACTCAGAGATAGTGTAACCTTAGCCAATTTGGGGGGAGATTTCGGTGTTATTGGCAACGAACCAGCTATTCCAAGGTCAAATGGTAGAAGCTACGGATTTGAGTTTCTTTATCAGCAAAGATTATACAAAGGGTTTTATGGAATTTTTGCCTATACTTTAGGCTGGAGTGCCTTTGAGGATAAAAATGGCGACCTCGTTTCTTCTTCCTGGGATGCAAGGCATATCATCAGTACAACCTTAGGGAAAAAGTTCAAGAGAAACTGGGAAATTGGCATGAACTGGCGCTTTCAGAGTGGCTTACCATTTACTCCTTTTTCTCCCGCTTCCTCTCTCGTCGCCAATTGGTCGGTGAATAACAGAGGCATTTTAGATTTTAACCAAATCAATACCTTGCGTCGGGAAGCATTTAATACGGTGGATATTCGCGTCGATAAAAAATGGTTTTTTACAAAATGGAGTCTTAATCTTTATTTAGATATTGAAAATATTACAGGTAATGCTATTCCAAGTAATCAGTTGATTTTAGATAGGGCAAAAGATGCTGATGGAAAACCTGTGGGTGGACCGGTAATTATCAATCCGACAGCTCCATTAGCGGAGCAAAGATATTTGTTGAAAACAATAACAGATGCACAGGGTACTTTGCTCCCTACGATTGGCATAATGATTGAATGGTAATTAAAATAAGTATTGACATGGAACATACGCAACTTAACCTCTCTGAAGAACAATTATTTGCCTATAAATTTCCCGTTGGGAAGTTTATACAACCCGATTCTATTTCCCAGGCGGACCAGCAAACATGGACGGCTTACTTGGGAGAATTTCCAGCCCTTTTAAATAAGGTAGTTGAGGGTTGGACAGAAGAAAAATGGGATACTCCATACAGACCAGGTGGTTGGTCAGCCAGACAACTTGTTCATCATATCGCCGATAGTCATGCCCAGGCTATGTTTCGAATTAAACTGGCCTTAACAGAAAATGAACCTACCATAAAGCCTTATCATCAGGATGGTTGGGGCAATTTATCGGATAGTCTGAAAGCGCCGGCTCAGTGGTCCCTCAGTATAATTGAAGGGGTACATGGCAGATGGAACTTTATGTTGTCTCAAATGTCAGCAGAGGAATGGCAGAAAACCTTTTTTCACCCCGATATGAAATACCTTTTTACCATTGAACGGGCAACAGCGCTTTATTTTTGGCATTCCAGGCACCATTTGGCGCATTTGTCCAAAATGAATGATAAATAAAATAGGTTAAAGCTTATATTTGCCCTGTAAGAAAAAATTATGGGGCAAGAAGCATTCGAAACGATTATTGGCTTAGAAGTTCATGTGCAATTAAGCACGGAAAGTAAAGCCTTTTGCAGAGATAAAACTGAGTTTGGGGGTAGTCCTAATTCCCAGATAGGTGCCATTTCATTGGGCCATCCCGGCACTTTACCCTTTATGAATAAAAAGCAAGTCCAATATGCCACAAGGCTTGGACTTGCTTTAAAT
>JBILDL010000332.1:0-3532 GCA_044352635.1 Saprospiraceae bacterium
TGCCAAGTAGTAGCGTATAATATTTTAGGATTCGTTTTATCAATAATCAGATCAGCAGCTCCAGTATTTGCTCCAACATAAAGCACTTTTTGCCAGGTATTACCCCCATCCTTCGATCTAAAAACACCTCTTTCCTCGTTATCTCCGTAGGGATGGCCTAGGGCTGCGACAAAAACGATATCTGGATTTGTAGGATGGATTCTAATCCTGGAAATAGACTGCGTTTCTTTAAGACCGAGATGACGCCATTTCTTTCCGCCATCTTCCGATTTATATACCCCGTCACCCTGGGTAATTGAGCCTCTAAGCTGTGTTTCACCCATGCCTATATAAACGATGTCAGGATTCGTTTCAGCAACGGCTACGGCACCCACTGATGAAGTATTGATTTGCCCATCAGTAACTGGAAACCATTCCTGACCTCCATCGGTTGTTTTCCAAAGACCACCACCTGTTGCACCAAAATAGTATTCTAATGGTCTCCCGGGACTACCGGTTGAACCCAGCGACCTACCTCCCCGGTTAGGTCCAATATTTCTCCATTTCATTTTAGCAAAATGTGAAATATCTGTTTTTGACGTTAACGATTGAGATAATAAAAAGTCCTTGTTTTTCCCAATGGTTATCAGCAAAAATAAGACGATAATTTTTTTAGTTAAAAGGGACATGCTATTTTTTTTTGTTACCCTCTAAAAATAAGAAAAATTCCAAATAATTTAATGCTAAAAAATATTGATAAAAATCAGCCTCCCAAAAAGTCGATATATTTAAATACTATTTGACTTATTAAAATATTTTATTTAATTTTAAATATTATATAGAAATTATATTTTAATTTTGTTTAGAAAATAAATAACATACAGATTATGGCAGAAAACAATTTAACCGATTTTGAAGCACAAGAACTTTTAAGGCAATATAGTTCTGATTTGAGAAAACTTGAATTCCAACTTCAACAAACCAAATTAGCCATTCATCATTTAAAGGGCAAAAGCGCCCCATCTGAGAAAGTTTCTACCTTAAAAAAGGTGACTAACGAGGTTGATATTATTACAGCTCTTTTTGAAAAGGATGATTATACCGAATCTAAGGATATGGTTGCTAAAAAATCTACGTCTAAAATAGCTAAAGTAAAGGAAGCTAAGCCCAAGGTTGAAAAGGCGACAACGAATAAAAAAGTGCCTGGTTCAAAAGGGAGAAAGTCTTTAAACACTCAATGGGACACGGTGGTTTCAGATAACATGGGCACCAAAGAGAATCCAAAAACGAGCAATGAACTATTGCAGGATTTAATTAATGCAAGAGACAAGAAATACATTCTTGATGAAGGCAACACAAAGTTGATTCAGCGTTTGAATGCATCGTTAACCAAACTTTACAAGCAAAATAAAATTGGAAAGCAAAAAATTGAGGGTAAAAAAGCGTTCGTTTATTTTAATAAATAACTAAGAAACGCTAACTCTTTTAGTTTGCTTGTCAATGACGGTACCAATGGGTTTCAAATTTTGAAACCCATTTTCATTTGCAAAAAGAATAAATTCCTCAACATGGAGTTTATCCACTGCTATAAGCAGGCCCCCACTCGTTTGAGGATCGCATATAATATTTAATTGACTATTTGCTGAAACCTCAATTTTATGCCCATAACTTGCATGATTTCGTTTTGTTCCACCGGGAATGCAACCTTTTTCTAAATAATAATTAATAATCTCTTTATTTAAAATAGGAATAGCCTCAAACTCAATTTGTGCAGAGGTATTAGATGCCTCCATCATTTCTGTTAAATGACCTGCCAGGCCAAACCCGGTAACATCTGTGAGTGCATGAACGTAAGATAAAGTGCCTACTTTTTCGCCAAAAACATTTAATTTGGTCATAGATTCTAAGGCAATATTGGCATGCTCACTTAATAATAAGTCCTTTTTTTGAGCCGTAGTCAGTATTCCAACGCCTAATCCTTTGGTTAGAAACAGGAAATCTCCAGTTTTAGCCCCTCCATTTTTCTTAAGATTTTCGATGCGTACACGGCCATTCACCGCCAAGCCAAATATCGGTTCAGGGCTGTCAATGCTATGACCACCAGCCAGTGGAATGCCAGCCAGTTTACAAACCTCTTTAGCACCATCTATCACTTTTCCAGCGACCTCGGGGGGTAATTTATCAATAGGCCAACCTAATATCGCGATGGCTAAGATGGGAGTCCCACCCATTGCATACACATCGCTAATAGCATTTACCGCTGCAATCCTACCAAAATCAAAGGGATCATCAACAATAGGCATAAAAAAGTCAGTAGTGCTTATCAGGGCCGTTCCATCACCCAAATCCAATACAGCAGCATCGTCTCTTTCTTCATTTCCCACAAGAAGCGCTGGATTAAAATTATTTTTAACCGAACCTGCCAATATTTTATCTAAAGTTGCTGGTGATATTTTACAACCGCAGCCGGCACCATGACTATATTGGGTGAGTTTATAATTCATTTCCATCTGAAAATTTTATTAAAGATTGAGCGACGGCTCTTGTTTCCAACGTTACATCGGGGGTGAATAAAAAGCTTCTTGAAAAATCACATTTAAGATTAGCTAAAGGATATGATTTATCATAATAGCGTAGTGCAATAGCACCGGCATTAGATAAATCGCCAGCCTCAAGATAGGCAACGGCAGCCTGAACGTGTTGCCCTCCTAGTCTTTTACTAATTTTAACAAATGATTCTATCAATTCAGTCACTGGAAATTCCCCATAAATTTTAACTAAAAATTTTAGTCTCTCCTCAAAAGGAATAACCAGTCCAATATATTTTGCCGTTTTGAACTGGTTCCAAAACGCTTCGGGTTGAAAAACTTTACCGATGGATCTCGATTCATTTTCCACCCAAACTCTTTTAGCAGGGTCTAATTTTTTGAACTCGTCGAACAGGTTATTTTCAAATTGTTCCACCGTTGGTTGAAGAAATTCACCTAAAGAACCAAAAGCAGAACCTTTATGATGAGCCAATTTTTCTAAATCAATAATTTGTTCCCCCTCGTCTTTTAATGATTTTAGAATCAAGGTTTTACCTGAACCTGTTGGACCTCCCAGGACGATTAGATTCAGTTTAATTTCATCAAATTGTCGATGAATATATTGTCGGTAAGCTTTATAGCCACCTGTGATAAGTTTCACTTCAAATCCTGCCATTTCCAATAGCCAGGCCAAACTGGCACTTCGCTGCCCACCTCTCCAACAATGAATATATAATTTTTTTTCAGGAACAAGTTTATTTGCCCATCGAACATAATCGGCCATTTTAGCACCAACAAACTCGAGGCCCTTTAAAAAGGCAAAATCATGCCCTTTCTTCTTGTATAAAGTACCCACTTCAGCCCTTTCCTCATCGGTAAACAGGGGAAATGACACAGCGCCAGGAATATGACCTTCTATATATTCCCCCGGACTTCTTACATCCAGTAAAATATTATCGTCATTCCTTTTTAAAAAATCAGCTATGCTTATTTTCTCCATTTGGCAAAAATACACAATTAGCATC
>JBILDL010000333.1:0-3531 GCA_044352635.1 Saprospiraceae bacterium
TGTTTTGCTATCAGTATTGCCCTGGCATATAACAATGAAATTCAAATAGGGGTGGTTTTAGAGGTTAACAGGGGGGAACTTTTTAAGGCATGGAAAGGAGGTGGAGCGTATTTAAATAATAAACCTATTCGGGTAAGTAATACTCATAAGTTGGAAGACGCTTTAATAGCAACAGGCTTTCCTTATATCGATTTTTCTCATTTTGATGTATATCTGCCTGTTTTCAACCATTTATTGCGGAATTGCAGAGGTATCAGAAGATGGGGTGCTGCAGCGGTCGATTTGGTTTACGTTGCCTGCGGTCGGTTCGATGGGTTTTTTGAAGGTTCTCTCAATGCCTGGGATGTCGCCGCGGGCTTATTGATTGTCGAAGAAGCCGGAGGTTCAAGTTGCGATTTTAATGGAGGGAATACACAATGGTTTGGTGGTAAAGTGATTGCAGGAAACAAGCACATTAATCAAGAGCTAAAAAACCTTTTCCTTACTATTCCACCACAACCTTAGGGGCTATTTCTTGTTTATAGCACAAACAAAATAAAATGAAAATTGCTGCTTATAGAAAGGCTCATTTCAATGCGGCGCATCGGTTACATAATCCAGGTTGGTCCGATGAGCAAAATAAAAAAATGTTTGGCTTGTGCAATAATCCTTACTATCACGGGCATAATTATGACTTGGAAGTAAAAATTGTGGGCGAAATCGATCCTCATACAGGCTATTTGATAGACTTAAAATACTTGAAAGATATCATTAAAGAAGAAATTGAGGATAGGTTCGATCATAAAAATCTTAATCTGGAATGTCCGGAATTTAAGGATTTAAATCCGACGGCAGAAAATATTTGTGTCGTTATCTGGCATATTTTAAGAGCTAAAATGGAATCAAAATATGATATCGTGGTTCGTTTATACGAGACGCCGAGAAATTATGTAGAATATCCAGCGTAATCTGTTGTTTTTATAAGTTAAGGTTATTTGTAAATAAGAGTACTCATTTCTTGATTTTGGCGATGCTTTTAGTCTTTGTTTTTGCAGGTTTAATTTAAAGATGTATGTCTTTCGTAATCAAATAGTAATAAATGATTACGAAAGCCATACATTCAATATTATAAGTTATAGCTCTTTTTAACCATGAAAAAATACAATTTATCAGAAAGTAACTTCCTCAAAATTAATAACATAGGACCAGGTTTCCCCACGGCATATCTCATTTGACTACTACCATCTGTTGCCGCTTTAAAAATTACTTTTGCTACCACATCAGGGCCTTCAGCAACCTTCATAACATTAGCTGCTGCATCATTAAACTTTTGAATAAACCCATCATACTGATTGGTGTCCGTAGGTTTTATGAATTGACGACTTCTGCCATAAAAATCGGTAACAATAGGTCCGGGTTCAATCAGTTTCATTTTAATTTTAAACTGAGCTAACTCATAATGTAAAGACTCAGTAAATCCCTCAACGGCAAATTTTGTAGCGTGATAAATGCTATACAAAGGGAATGTTATCTTACCTCCCATACTTGAAATTTGAATAATCATTCCTCCTCCCTTTGGGCGCATCATTTTGATGGCTTCACGTGTTACGCGCATCAAACCAAAAACATTTGTGTCAAATTGTTTTTCTATGATCTCGTCGGTCATTGCCTCAAATGCGCCATCTACCCCATAACCGGCATTGTTGACAACTACGTCAATGTTTCCAAAATCCTTTTGAACAGCAGACATAGCTTGTTTGATACTTTCCAGATTGGTAACATCTAAAGGATATAATTTCACATTTGGAAACTTATCAAAATCAGATTCTTTGGCAGGATTTCTCTGTGTTGCAGCAACATTCCATCCCATTTTTGCAAATTCAAGCACCGTTGCTTTTCCAATGCCACTCGACGTTCCCGTAATTAATATGTTCTTTTTCATCCTTAAAAGTTTTAAATTTGAACAAACATATAGGTATTATTTTAAACCTACAACATTAGAGTATAGTCTATAGTACATATTTATTTTAAAACACCCTATCTTTACAATATGTTAATAAACGAGCTTTCAAAAAAAACGGGCATTTCTACTCATACTATCCGCTTCTATGAGAAGTCAGGATTGATTGAGGGAAAACAGGATGAATCTGTTAAGTCAAATAATTATTTTCATTATGACGAAGTCACGGTTGAAAAACTGGAATTCATCAATGATGCTAAATCCGTTGGATTCACCATAAGAGAAATTGCCCAGATCATTGATGCCTGGTATTCAAGCAAATACACAAAAGAGCAAAAGCTTGAAATACTAGATGGTAAATTGAAAGATTTGGAACAAAAGATGAAAGAAATAAAAGAAATGAAAAATCAGATTTTACAATTTAAGGACGATATAGTTAATGACAGGTGTTAAAATAATTATTTGAATGATTCAATGTATTACCTAATGAAGAAGCGGTTTGCAGATAATCTGTTGAAAAAAAGACTTGATGCGAGCCTGTGTTTGAAAAATAGGGTAGCATACTTTAAAAAATACCTTATATTGTGAAACACATATACCTATTATCATGACAGAATCTCATCCCTGGTTGAAAAATTATCCTGCCGGCATTCCCGCTAATATTAATCCTGATGCATTTCCTAATCTGAATGAGCTTATTACGGATGCACTGAATCGTTACGGAAATAAAACAGCCTTTTCCTGCATGGATAAAAAATTAACTTTTAGTCAGGTTAATAAATATGCCGATCATTTTGCTGCCTTTTTGCTTGGCAAAGGACTTCAACCGGGAGATCGGATTGCCATCATGATGCCTAATCTTTTACAATATCCCATTGCTTTATTTGGTGCTATTCGTGCCGGTTTAGTCGTTGTGAATACCAATCCGCTGTACACGCCAAGGGAAATGCAATATCAATTTGCCGATTCGGGGGCGAAGGCCATCGTTATTGTTGAAAACTTTGCGTCGAACTTGCAAAAAATCATTGGTGAGACGTCCATTGAACTGGTCATAAAAACCAGTATTGGCGAAATGCTCGGTTTCCCAAAGGCACAAATCGTTGATTTTGTCATTAAAAATCTAAAGAAAATGGTACCGGCATATCATTTGCCCAATGCCATTTCGTTTTCAAAAGCACTGGCAGAAGGAAGCCATTTTCCAAAACCTGATATTCACCCACTTCCTGAAGATACCGTACTTTTACAATATACAGGGGGAACCACAGGGGTGTCAAAAGGAGCTATGTTGACGCATAGAAACCTGGTAGCTAATGTATTGCAAAACAGAGCCATCATGCAGCCCTTCTTGTCGGAAGGAGTTGAAGTAGCGTTATGTGCCTTACCGTTGTATCATATTTTTGCTTTTACGGTAAATTGCTTATCAATGCTTCAGTTTGGCGCTCATTCCGTATTGGTAACCAATCCAAGAGATATCAATGGGCTGATAAAAACGATAAAAAATAATCCGCCCAGTTTAATTACTGGCATTAATACCTTATTTAATGCCTTGTTACAGCAAGATGACTTTGTGAAATTAGATTTTTCAAAGTTAA
>JBILDL010000334.1:0-3530 GCA_044352635.1 Saprospiraceae bacterium
TTTTTTATTCTGGAAAAGACCCTTACAATGACAGGGAATTTTTACTTCTGTTTAATGTTCTTTTAATCGGCGTTATGGCACTCATCTTTTTTTCCGTGGCTGAAGCAGGCAATACAGAAAAAAGTAAGGCAGAAAAATATATCCTTTTTATGCTGTCTGCGATAACCATTATCGTAAATGGCATTGCCCTTTCTGCTATTTTATTCAGAATTTCTGAAATGGGTTTAACACCGAATCGATTAGCCGTTTTGGGTACCAATATATTGATTCTTATAAATCTCATTCTGGTTACAGTGAAATTGTATGGCGTGTTGGCTCAAAAAAGAGATATTGTAACGGTGGGAAGCCAAATAGCGGTTTTTCTTCCTATTTATACCCTCTGGACTATATTTATCACGTTTATTCTACCTTTTCTGTTTAATTTTGAATAAAATGAACTGGATGCTCATGGAACATAGAAAAGGAACCTTTGGTTATGATCTTCAATTTCTAAAAAAATATCACAAAGATTTGATTCTCCTGGGTGATGAATCAGATGCTGGGGCTCAAATTATTATTTTACCCTCCTATCAAGGTAGGGTGATGACAAGTACAGCAGAAGGAGACGGTGGAATGAGTTTTGGCTGGATAAACTATGATCTCATTGATTCCAATAAAGAAGAGGAGCATTTTCATGCTTTTGGAGGTGAAGAAAGATTTTGGCTTGGACCAGAAGGAGGACAGTTTTCTATCTTTTTTAAAAAAGGGGATCCTTTTGATTTTGATCATTGGTATGTTCCCAAAGCGATAGACACAGAACCATTTATCCTGGTATCATCGTCAAAAACGGAGGCAAATTTTCAACTTGAGATGTATCTGAAGAATTATTCCGGGTTTGAATTTAATTTAAGGGTAAATCGACATATTCGTTTATTGTCAAAAACTGAAATTCCTCTTTTATTAGGGTTTCCTCTGCCAGAAAACCTTCAAATAGTTGGATTCGAATCTAATAATTCTATTACTAATACCGGAAATACCCCATGGACAAAGGAAACGGGTCTTCTTTCTATCTGGATATTAAGTATGTTTAACGCAGGGGATAAAACAACGATCGCAGTACCTTACAAGCAAGGAAATGAGGCTGATTTAGGGAAAATAGTTACGGATGATTACTTTGGCAAAGTGCCAGTAGATAGATTGAAAATTAAAAATGGGTTTATTTTCCTGAACGCAGACGCAAATTATCGGAGTAAAATAGGTGTTTCTCCTAATAGAGCTTTACCTATTTTAGCTAGTTTTGACGGGGTTAATGAGGTGCTTACCATTGCACAGTTTAGTTTGCCCGAATATCCTGCAGGTTATGTCAATTCTCTTTGGGAAATGCAGGAAAATCCTTTCGATGGTGACGTGGTAAATGCCTACAATGATGGTTTCATAGATGGGAAACAAATGGGAAAATTTTATGAACTTGAAAGCTCTTCACCTGCAGCAACATTGATCGTAGGTGAAAGTATGCACCATTTACATCGAACCATTCATTTGAAAGGAAACATAAAAGATTTAGACGAAGTTACTCAAACGCTTTTAGGGATTCATTTGAGTGAATTTTCCATTTAAATTCTTGATAATTATTTAGTTAACTGTACCTAGCTTCTCTTTAATTTTCATCAACAATAGTTAGTTGTGTAAGTATCTGTGCCGCCGTTGATAAGGATTTAAAATGGGCAGGTAAATTTAATTGAATGGCATTGAAAATTTCTATTTGATATACATGACTTAAAAGATTCCTGTCATTAATACAATGCATCAAGGCTAAGTATAAATCCTCAGCTATAAGTTGATATTGAAAGAGTGTTTTAATGGTTAATTTGGGGGTATATATTTTAGCCGTTTTCCAGAAGAGTTCAGTACAGAATTCAAATTTTCGAATCTGACCATTTTTTATCCAATCAGTTTCCAGGGCATTATATTTGGAAAAATCAGCGCGCAAGGATAATTCAAAGTCAGCGATGGCTTTATTCAATAAAGCACAATTAGATGAATACTTTTCATTCAGTTCCATTCGATTATTTTTTTTAATGCCATATTTTTGAAAGCTTCATCCACATAGAAAAAATCAACGATATCGACCTTATAGGGTACAAGGCTCTCCTCTAGTTCGTGTTCCATCTCAAAGATAGTTCTTGGATCTAAGGGTTTTGTTCCCATGACACCTATATCGATATCACTGAACTTTGAGACATTTCCAACCGCTCTACTTCCGAAAAGAAAAACGTTGTAGTTTTGGACATCAATATGTTTAAGAACTATTTCTTTCGCAATAGACAAATAATCCATTTAAATGTATTTCATACAAAATTAGTCAAAAGCCTGATATTTATCGCTTCCATTCCATATATCTGTTGTACAAATGTTTAGCTTGCGGATAAGCACTTTGGGGACTCATAAAATGGGAGAATTCGAAGGTAATCGCTTTTTCTACGCCCGCTTTTTGTGCTGCTTCTAATTTAAGTTTTAACTTTTCCCACTTAATGGGTAAAAACTTGATGGGCATATCACGGTCAAAACTTTCTGCATTGGTCCAGCATTTCATTCCATAACGATCGGCTAATAACTTGTTTACCTGAAAATAATCTGCCAGTTCATCATAGTCAGCATGTCCGTCCTGGAAAGCAACAATATCAACAACCTCCTTAATTCCATCAAATATTTCGTTCCACTCTTCTTCGTGTTGTTTCAAACTTACTGCGTCATTCTTTATCAATGAACTTTCCTGAGCTAAAATAGCTTTTTTTCCATCTATATAGGGCGATATTAAAGTGGGTAGTCCATTAGACAGGTCTTTTACCCGACGACCTAAATCCTGATAAAGAGAAATAATTTTCCCCGTTTTTCGGCTTACCTCCTGGCTTAAATACCATCCCTTAAAAGCGGGATAATGACCATATAAATTCCATACCTCATCTACAACCCTTAAATTGATGTCAATCTCACCGGCAAAATCACCTTTGTCCCACCAATATTTCCCCGAATCATATAACCCGAAATAAAAGGCAAATCCGTATTTTTCAGCGAGATTTAAATACATTTTTACTAAATCAATGGGTGGCCGATAAGCATTTTCTCTATCCATTAAAACTTTTGATGGATAAGTCAGCCATTTTCTGTAACCACATCGAATGAGAATTACGGTATCGATTCCCATCGCTTTCATGTGCTGGAAATCTAAATCCCATTCTTTATAACCCCAGTTCTGATGTGGAATGTCATGGCTTATTTCATCGAGGAAAGTCCCTGTTATATGCATTGAATTAAAAATTTAGCGAATCAATGATTCTTCTTCGTGAATACGGTCGTACCAGTTTTTTTTCAACAACCAGGTAGTTAAGAAAAACAACAAAAGACTAATAACCGTACCATAATGGTGTCTTAACATGAAATACATAGGTAAAACCACTTGACTCATTTGCCAGATAATTCCAATAACCACATTAATGGCATCTTTTTTAAAGGTTTTGTTTGGGATAAATGATGGATCAGTTAGTTGAATT
>JBILDL010000505.1:0-3519 GCA_044352635.1 Saprospiraceae bacterium
ATTATTTTGTTTCAGCATGGAAAGGTTTGAAAATCAGGGACTATAACTTAGATATACCCATTGTTGTGGGCGCAACCACTCTTTTTGTCAGAAGTGCTTATGAAATCATTTCGCAAACAGGATCCGGATATATGGATAGCCTGGCAGGATTTTTATTTTTCCTGCTGGCAGGCAAATGGTTCCAGGAAAGGACCTACAAGCAAATTGCGTTCGACAGGGATTATCAATCCTATTTTCCCATTGCGACAACTAAAATCACGGCTGAAGGATTAGAAAACATTTCATTGCCTAAATTAAAAAAAGGGGATGAAATTCTATTGAAAAATGGTGACTTAATTCCTGCCGATGGGCTGTTGAATTGTACCTCTGCTGCAATTGATTATAGTTTTGTAAGCGGTGAAGCTGCTTTAATTCCCGTTATTAAAGGAGAAAAAGTGTACGCAGGCGGTAAATGGAATGGTCAGGAGGGTTCTGTCTTACTTAGTGAATCTGTTTCACAAAGTTATTTAACGCAGCTGTGGAATGATCCTGCCTTTCAAAAAGAAGGAAACAATGTAAGGGTACAACTCACTGGACAAATTTCAAAATACTTTACCTTTACTTTATTCACCATAGCTATTTTAACCTTAATATACTGGTATTCAATAGATAAGTCTATCGCTCTCAATGCATTTACCGCGGTTTTAATTGTTGCCTGTCCTTGTGCCGTTGCCTTATCGGTACCTTTTACTTATGGGAATGTGCTCAGAATTTTAGGGAAAAAGCATTTTTTTATAAAAAATGTAGCCGCCGTTGAAGCCATTTCCAATATTGATACCTTTGTTTTTGACAAAACTGGAACCATCACTTCCTCTCAGATTCAACAAAGCAAATATGTAGGCAAGAAACTATCCGTTTATGAGCGAAATCTCATTTTAAATCTTTCTTCCTCATCAACTCACCCTGTGAGTAAAACTATTTATAACTTTTTCAAAGAGGCGGATTTTGAAACCTTAAATATGACGGGCTGGGAAGAAAAAACTGGCCTTGGATTACAAGCAGTCATAGATAGTCATCAGATTAAAATTGGATCGTCAAAATGGATTGATGTTACGAGGGAAGATCAAGAAAAAGGAAATGTATTCATTGAAATTGATGGTACCTATATGGGTTATCTTTCCTATCAAAGAACCTGGCGCGAGGGTGCGGTATCATTTATAGATTGGGCAAAAAGTAAAGGTGAAACCTATATTTTATCTGGCGATAATGATAATGAGAAGGAAAATTTAAGTCAATACTTCAATATACCTGTTGAAAACATGTATTTCAAACAGACGCCGACCGATAAATTATCCTTTATTAAAGCTTTACAATTAAAAGGACGGAAGGTATTTATGTTAGGAGACGGACTAAATGATGCGGGGGCCTTGCGACAAGCAAATTTCGGCATGGTCATTTCTGAAAATCAAAACAATTTCACTCCTGCGTCCGATGCTATCCTGGCAGCCAGCAAGTTAGATAAACTGGCAGCGTATTTGACGTATGCCATAAAAAGTAAAAAACTGGTTTACCTGGCTTATGGCTTTGCCCTCATTTATAATGCCATAGGACTCTATTTTGCGGTACAGGGCGCGTTATCACCTGTTGTAGCGGCCATTCTCATGCCAACCAGCTCCATAACAGTAGTAATTTGGGGACTAAGTACTACAGCTATTTTTGCACGAAAACTATAACAGGATTACCCATAATAAGGAAGATTAGGAAGATGATAAATATCACTTATTCATAAAACAAATGTCATAATAATGTCACGGCATTCCTTTTAATTTTCGAAAAATTTCAAAGGCATGCGTATCATCTTAGTATTGATTTTCCTTAGTCTGATTCTTGCATTACTATTTTTGGCCGCCTTTTTCTGGGCTGTAAAAAATGGGCAATATGAGGACGATCACACGCCATCGATTCGCATGCTTTGGGAAGATAAGAAACCAAAAGATTTATCACAAGAAGAATGAGAATGGCAAACTTAGAAACTTTTTATTATGACAACAAAATTGTCAGAAATTTCGCCATTGCGACCATTATTTGGGGCATAGTTGGCATGCTGGTAGGGTTAATCGCTGCTTTTCAATTAATTTTTCCAGTACTTAATTTAGGCATCGCCGAAATAACCTACGGTAGAATACGGCCATTACATACCAACGCAGCCATTTTTGCCTTTGTAGGAAATGGTATTTACATGGGAGTATATTACTCCCTGCAAAGGCTTTTGAAGGCCAGGATGTTCAGTAATTTCTTAAGTCAATTCCATTTTTGGGGCTGGCAATTAATCATTGTTGCAGCGGCAGTAACCTTACCTCTAGGATTAACCAGTGCCAAAGAATATGCAGAATTGGAATGGCCTATCGACCTTGCTATAGCTGTGGTATGGATTGCATTTGGTATTAATTTGATCGGAACCTTGATTAAACGGCGAGAAAACCACCTATATGTGGCTATTTGGTTTTATATAGCTACCTGGATAACCATTACGGTTTTACATGTAGTCAATAATCTGGAAATTCCGGTAAGTTTATGGAAATCGTATGGTGTTTTTGCCGGTGTTCAAGACGCACTTATCCAATGGTGGTATGGACACAATGCCGTGGCATTTTTTCTGACCACCCCTTATTTAGGCCTTATGTATTATTTTCTACCCAAGGCAGCAAACCGTCCCGTATATTCTTATAAATTATCTATTATCCATTTTTGGGCGCTTATCTTCATTTACATTTGGGCAGGTCCTCACCATTTGTTGTACACTTCCCTACCCGACTGGGCCCAGTCGCTTGGCACTGTATTTTCAATTATGCTGATTGCCCCATCCTGGGGAGGTATGCTTAATGGTTTGCTAACCCTGAGAGGTGCCTGGGACAGAGTGCGTCAGGATCATGTTTTAAAATTCATGGTAGTAGCAATTACCGCTTATGGAATGGCCACTTTTGAAGGTCCGTTGCTTTCCATTAAATCCGTGAATGCCATCAGTCATTACACCGACTGGACCATTGGGCACGTGCACATTGGTACCTTAGGATGGAATGGATTTCTGACCTTTGGCATTCTCTATTGGTTGATCCCCCGTTTATTTCAAACAAATATATATTCTCAAAAAGCCGCAAACGCTCACTTTTGGATCGGCACTTTGGGTATTATTTTCTACGCCATACCTCTCTATTGGGCAGGTTGGGTACAAAGTCTCATGTGGAAACAATTTACACCTGACGGATTTTTACAATACGGGAATTTCCTTGAAACCGTCGCACAAGTCATACCAATGTATGGCATTCGGGCCATTGGTGGCACTTTATACCTGAGTGGTGCGATTCTTATGGCATGGAATCTATTCAAAACCATGCAAGTAGGTGTATTTCTTGGCGATGAGAAACAGGAAGCGCCATCCCGCCTAAGCACCCATGGAGCGCATGAAGGGGAACATTGGCATCGCTGGATTGAACGGCGTCCCGTTCAAATGATGATTTTTTCAGCCATTGCCATTTTAAT
>JBILDL010000335.1:0-3509 GCA_044352635.1 Saprospiraceae bacterium
ACCAGATAAAGAGTCAAAGAAAATATTTACCGTAGATACTCTTTACACAGATAGTAAGTTTACTTTTGCAAGTAATAATATCTTCTTTACAGAAGATGTTCTCAATATTTTCAATGCAAATGATACGGTTGACAGACCAGCTGTATATTCAAAACTGATCCTTGATAAACTGGGAAATACAGCTTCGTCTACCTATTTTGAAGAACCCATAAAATTGAATAATATACCCATGAATATTACACAATTTATTGTTGATATTTACAAGGATATTACTTCAAAAAATATGTTCGATTTTATTGTTGAAGATATCGCATACAAAGGTACTGCCTGGGATTTTGGTAATCTTTTTGATTTTGCTAAACTGGATCCATGCGTTCCTTCTGCTAGTAAATCAGCCAAAGCAAGTACGACAGGTGGACCAATAGGGGTTTTAAACTTTTGTGCCGTTGCTACATCCAATGAAGAATTGGCTTGGAATAATTGGTTGAAATTATCCATAAATCCTAATCCAATGTCTGGAAGTGGATTCATTGAATATGAATTGCCAGCGGCAACACAGGTTGATTTATCTATCTATAACCTAATGGGGCAGAGAATGTTGAATATTGTGAATCAAAGACAAGATGCAGGTTCACATAAGATTAATTTTTCTTTACCAACACAATTTAGCGCCGGTATGTATATTGGCAGATTAGTAACTGAAAAAGGAACTATGTCTTCACAAATTATAGTTCGTTGATATTTTGAATAATATGGAAGAGAATGTATTTTTACTGCATTCTCTTTCATAAACATCCTTTACCACATGTTTTTAAAATTTAGTTCGCCTGTATTTTATGGGCTAGGTACTTTTTTTGCCTTATTATTAGGCTTTTTATGGATTCAACCAGTAAAAAGTAATTGGGTAGAAAAAGAATTAAACCGCATTTATGACAAAGCGGTGAGGGAATTACCCAATCATAAACCAGATTCATTAAACTTTCCAAGAACGCTTAACGTAGATGGAAGTCAAATGAACACTCATTCAGGTAGTTGGACCAGTGGATTTTATCCAGGCATATTATGGCAATTGCACGACTATAGGAATAATGATAAATTGAAGGAAGCTGCTGAAGGATGGGGAAAATATCTGGAAAAGGAAAAGCTGGATAAAAAGACCCATGACTTAGGTTTCAAAGTATATTGTAGTTTTGGAAATGGGTACGAAGCTACTAAAAATGAAAATTATAAGGCTATTATTCTTCAGGCTGCAAAAACATTAAGTTCCCGATATAATCCTACAGTTGGTCTTATCCGTTCGTGGGATCATCATAAAGATGTCTGGGATTTTCCAGTGATTATTGACAATCTGATGAATTTAGAAATGCTTTTTAGAGCAACCACCTGGACAGGGGATTCCAGCTACTACAAAATAGCTTATTCTCATGCTTTCCTTACCATGAAAAATCATTACAGGCCTGATATCAGTTGTTTTCATGTGGTTGATTATAATCCAAATACAGGAGCCATTCAAAAAAAAGTGACCCATCAGGGTGCATCTGATGCCTCTGCCTGGGCAAGAGGACAGGCCTGGGGATTATATGGTTACACCATGATATATCGGGAAACGAAAGATCCACAGTTTTTACAATTTGCCCATAAAATTGCAGATTATATCTTTTCCCATCCAAATATGCCTGCTGATTTAATCCCCTACTGGGACTTTAATGCACCCAATATTCCAAATGAGGAAAGGGATGTTTCTGCAGCAACGATTTTAGCTTCTGGGTTACTTGAATTAGCTGAATTAGATAAATCAAAAGCAAAGAGATATCGTTCTTATGCAGATAAAATTTTAGAAAATTTGCAAAACGAAAAATATAGAACCAATAAATCCCCTTTCTTTTTACAACATAGCGTTGGGGGAAAACCTAATAAGGTAGAAATTGATGTGCCTATTATTTATGCGGATTATTATTATGTTGAGGCATTAAAAAGAAAACTTTCCTATAAAAGGTAACGCCGATTTCTTCATACTTTTTTTGTAAATTTCCTCTTTGCTAGTTAATCTAACGATGAGGAAATTTTTTTTATTAATTTTTGGCTTTATTAGTTTTTGGCTATTTGGTTATAGTCAGGTGACTTTTAGAAGATTAAGTGTACAAGAAGGTATTTCCAATAGTTCTGTTATTGCTATAACTCAGGATGAAGATCATTTTTTATGGTTTGGAACCAGAGATGGGTTAAATAGATTCGACGGCTATAATATACAGATTTTTAGAAAAGATAGGGATAAGCCCAACAGCCTGTTATTTGATGATATCCGTCTTCTCTATTTTGATCCGCTATTAAAAGCCATCTGGGCTGGGTCAACGAAAGGACTAAGTCGATTTAATGCAGAAAAAAATGAATTCCAAAACTATCTTTTCAATCCATCAAAAGTTAATGATATTTCAGAGTATTATATACAAGCCTTATTAAGAGATAGCAAGGGTAATTTATGGGTTGGTGTACCTGATGGCCTGTATCTGTTTAATGCTACTAAAGATAAATTTGAAAAGCAATCCATTATATATCAAGGTAATCCATTAAATATTTTATCTATACATGAAGATAAAAGTAAGAAGATATGGATTGGAACCAATGCTGGTCTGTTTCAATTGAAGTATGGATTGAATAAACAGGTTTTCCTGGAGGAGGTTTTTATTCCAGAGGTTTCTGGTGTCAAATCCATTAAGGGTCAAGCCATATTTGCCATTCAAAGTGATCTTAATCAGCAGTTGTGGTTAGGAACACATGGAGAGGGTTTGTATAAATGGCATCCGGCTTCTAATAAAATAGAACAGTATAAGCATGTTGAAAATGATTCTAAATCATTGAGCAATAACATGATAAGGAGTATAGCATTACATCCGGACGGACATATTTGGGTTGGCACTTTTGTTGGTTTAAATCAGTTTGATCCTAATAAAAATAATTTTAAAGCGATTATTGCTGACGAAAAAAATCCTTCTAACCTAAGTAGCAGCTCTATTTGGTCTGTCTTTTTCGATAAAAAGGGTAGTTTATGGGTGGGTACATTTTACGGGGGCGTTAATTTTTATGATCCGGGTATAAAACGGTTTCAAAATTATGTCCATATTCCTGAAAGAAATAGTTTGAGTCACAATGTAGTCAGTGCCATTAAGGAGGATGATAAAGGGAATTTTTGGATTGGAACAGAGGGTGGCGGTCTTAATTATTTTGAAAAAGGGAAGCAATCCTTTTTAAATTTATTTCATTCTCCTTTGAAAAAGAACACCTTAAGTGGAAACAACATAAAAGCTTTGTATTATGAAAAAAACCAGCTTTGGATTGGAACTTATAACGCAGGACTTGATAATTATGATGTAGATAAAAAATCCTTTACCAATTATGGAAAGGGAGAAAGAGGTTGGGATAAGTTTTCAAGTTTAAACGTTTATTCTTTACTGAAAATCAAAAATCTGATATATGTATTGACTTATGGTGGTGGCTTAAATGTGTTGGAT
>JBILDL010000336.1:0-3493 GCA_044352635.1 Saprospiraceae bacterium
GTTGAATATGATGGTTCGCTGTAAAGCACCTCTGCGCATTGGGTTAGCAGGTGGTGGAACAGATGTTAGTCCTTACACAGATCAATATGGCGGTGCCATTTTAAACGCGACGATTAGTTTATTTGCCTACGCTTTTCTGAAGCTGAGAGATGACCACCAAGTAGTTTTGAAGGCCATGGACAAGCAGGAAGAGGTGAAAATTGAGGTGAGTCCCCTCTTAAGGCTTGATGGCAATTTAGATTTGGCAAAGGGCGTTTTTAATCGGTTGGTAAAGGATTTCAACATTCCGGTGAAGGGTTTTGAATTGACTACATATGTAGATGCCCCTCCTGGTTCAGGCTTGGGTTCTTCTTCTACCTTAGTTGTAGCTATTTTAGGCGCTTTTGTAGAGGCATTTAAGCTTCCTCTCGGAGAATATGATATCGCTCATTTAGCCTATTCCATTGAACGGGAAGATTTGAAAATGGCCGGGGGAAGACAAGATCAATATGCTGCCACTTTTGGCGGTTTTAATTTCATGGAGTTTGGAGCCAATGATAAGGTGATTGTCAACCCTTTAAGAATTAAGGAAAAGGTGCTTTTTGAATTGGAAAATAATCTGGTGTTATTTTTTACAGAAACTTCCAGGCTTTCATCCTCTATTATTCAAAAGCAACAAGACAATGTAAATAATAATGTTGTATCTTCCATTGATGCCATGCACCAGTTAAAGGAGCAGGCCATATTAATGAAAGAAGCGCTCTTGAAAGGTGAGGTCAATCAGATTGGAGAAATTCTTCATTTTGGTTGGCAGCAGAAAAAGGCAATGGCGCAGGGAATTACCAATGATTCTATTGATCTTTATTATGAAACAGCTATGAACGCAGGCGCTACAGGTGGGAAAATTTCAGGCGCTGGTGGTGGGGGTTTTATGATTTTTTATGCCCCTGAAAATCATAAGTTTAATGTTATTCGTTCTTTAGAAAAAATTGGGGGTAAGGTTCTTCCTTATCAGTTTGTTCAATATGGAATGGTAAGCTGGGGATTATGATACACGGTTATTTATTGGTTTTCATCGGTCTATACTTGTTTGGGACAGTTCTTATTGGATGGTGGGCTTCAAGTAAAGTTAAAACTACCAAAGATTTTGTTATCGCCGGCCGTCGGTTACCAACCAGTCTGGCAGCCTGCGCTTTATTCGCTACTTGGTTTGGCTCTGAAACCATACTGGGCGCTCCGGCTGAATTCGCAGAAAACGGTGTTCTTGGTATTATTGAAGATCCTTTTGGTGCAGGTCTTTGCCTGGTATTGGTGGGGCTCATTTATGCCAGGCCCTTGTACAGACTAAATATTTTAACCTTTAATGATTTTTTTAAAATGAGATTTGGACGAATGGCT
Source organism: Saprospiraceae bacterium (assembly GCA_044352635.1). GTDB lineage: Bacteria > Bacteroidota > Bacteroidia > Chitinophagales > Saprospiraceae > BJGN01. The sequence goes on from JBILDL010000336.1 coordinate 1,378, forward strand.
GAAATCACCTCAGCTGTTTTTATGATCCCCTCTTATTTTGGATGGATTGCAGCTCAGTTGGTTGCTCTTGCTATTGTGTTGAAAACAATCATTGGGGTTCCACTCATTTATGGGATTATCTTATGCACTATTGTGGTCGTATTTTATACTTATTTTGGCGGAATGTGGGCTGTTTCCATTACGGACGCCGTTCAGTCTATCATGATTATCATTGGCCTGTTACTATTGGCTTATTCCTTATCTGATCAGGCGGGTGGTGTTCAGGTGGTTTTAGATGCTCAGCCCGAAGGCTTTTTTAATTTCTTACCTGAAGCAAAGCCAATGGCTGTGATGGAATATTTCGCCGCATGGATTACCATAGGACTTGGTTCAATACCTCAACAAGATGTTTTTCAGAGGGTTATGGCAGCAAAATCGGAAAACACAGCGGTTAAATCTGGCATTATTGCTGGGTTAATGTATGTGACCATCGGTTTAATCCCTTTATTTATCGGGCTATGCGCAAACTACTTATATCCAACATCGAATCCGGCGGATACCCAAATGATTATTCCAATCATCGTTTTGGAACATGGTTCATTATTTTTACAAATTGTCTTTTTTGGAGCTCTTCTGTCTGCTATTTTAAGTACGACTTCCGGGGCTATTTTAGCTCCTGCAACGGTCATTGGAGAGAATATTTTAAGACCAATGTTGAAGAATAATTCCGATAAATTAATGCTTCACACTATGAGGCTTTCTGTAGTGGGTGTAGCCATTTGTGCCGCATTTCTGGCAACAAGTAAATCAAATATATACGAGTTGGTGGGAATGTCCTCAGCGTTAAGTTTGGTCGCCTTGTTTTTTCCGTTAACCGCAGGTTTATTTTGGAAATTAACTTCAAGGATTGGGGCTATTTTGAGCATGATTAGTGGATTGTTTGCTTGGACATTATCAGAATTCGTTATTCATAGCCAAATACCAAGCATTCTGATCGGGGGTGGAATAAGTCTTTTTTTCGTTATAATGGGCAGCCTGCTATTTCCAGATGATAGCCATAAGGTGTTTTTAGAGAATTCAAAACAAACTACAACGTAGGGTCGTAACTTAATATGGCCGTGGCAAGTCTTTGAATATCTTCAGGCAAGTGAAGCGCACTCAAAACTATTCTGGTGATGGGCTCATCCAGTGAAGTTGGGTAGGGAAAATGGGAGACGTACATTTGATGAAGCAGTAAATGATTTGATATCGTTTTTATTGTCGAAAAATGCACAGGGTATTCAGGTACACTTCTTAATACCTGATTTTCAGTTCCAATAAGATTTTCAAATTGTGTTAAATTTTGAAATAAAATGGTTCGCAAAGCTTTATAATGGTCTTGCATTTGAATCCAGGTATCTAAATAAGCTGGCGATGCTGGCGATGCTCCACCAAAATGTGGGCTATTCCATATTTTGTCTATCCAATATTTATTACTGGCAATGACACCGGCGGGAATGCCCAATCCTTTACCCAAACTACCTATAACGACACCTTGAACCTGTTCAGGCAAGGTCAGGGACGACAAAATGCCACTACCATCCTTTCCCCTGATACCCAGTGTATGGGATTCGTCTAGAACCAAAATAATTTCTCGCTTATTTCCCAGTCTTTGCAGCCAGTTAAAATCATATTCAATAACTTGTAAGGAATCAATGGCATTACTGTAAATAAAAAGAGGAGGACCAGATAAATGGCTTTTTAAAATACAAGTTTCTTCCCACTCGCTTCTACTACTAAAACTCTCAGGGATTTGTAACCAAAGGGCCGGATGAGCATTGGGGGCAAATATTAATTCACCGACAGTTGCAAAAACCTTATAGGCTAAAATTCCAGCTAAAGTGCCAGAGGAAACTGTTAATGCTGCTTCTTGTCCAAGGTATCTGGCTAATAATTCCTCCGTTTCTTCATAAACAGCCAGGCGCATAAAACCTACTCTGGAACTTCCAAAATTACTGCCATATTGACTTATGGAGGAGGCTAACCTTTCATGAAAAACAGGGTCATTTGCTATACCCAGATAGCTTGTTCCACTAAAATATAAGAGGGCGGACCCTTCACAAAACATCCATCTGCCTGGTTGATGACTCAGGTTGTA
>JBILDL010000337.1:0-3490 GCA_044352635.1 Saprospiraceae bacterium
ATGAAGGTCCACCGTCCGCAAATGGTATGCCTGGGATTCATCATGTGATGGCACGTGCCATTAAAGATATTTTTTGTCGCTTTCAAACGATGAAAGGTAAAAGAGTGGAGAGAAAAGGAGGGTGGGATACCCATGGGTTACCCATTGAATTAAGCGTGGAAAAGGAATTGGGTATTACAAAGGAGGATATCGGCAAATCAATTTCAGTGGAGGAATATAACGATAAATGCCGCGAAACCGTCATGCGTTATAAAGATAAATGGGATGCCATCACCAAACAAATGGGGTATTGGGTCGATCTTGAGAATCCTTATGTTACTTATACGAATGAATATATTGAATCAGTCTGGTGGTTGATTTCTCAATTATATCAAAAAGGGTTGCTTTATAAGGGTTATACCATTCAACCTTATTCACCTGCTGCAGGTACCGGACTGAGTTCCCATGAGCTGAATATGCCCAACGCTTATCAGGAAATTACAGATATTTCAGCTGTCGCTCAGTTCAAAGTTAAAGGGGAAGTAAATACTTTTATTCTTGCATGGACAACAACACCCTGGACTTTGCCGTCCAATACCGCGCTAGCCGTTGGAAAAGATATCCGATACGTTAAAGTTCACACTTTTAATAGATATACCAAGGAGGAATGCTTTGTCATTTTGGCTAAAGATAGATTTTCATCCTATTTTAGTGAGCAACAGCCCGATTTACAACCCGATCAGATGAAAGCGGGTAATCAGCCTATTCCTTACATAGAAATAGTTGGCGAATATACAGGAAGAGAATTGGAAGGTATTCATTATGAACAGCTTTTGTCTTATGTCATTCCTGAAGGAAAGGCTTTTGAAGTCATTTTGGGCGATTTTGTCACAACCAGTGATGGTACGGGTATTGTTCATATATCGCCAACCTTCGGAGCAGACGACTTTAAAGTTGCCAAACTAAATGGTATCGCCGCGCTAACTGTTCCCGACGTGAATGGCAATCCAATGCCTTTAGTTGATAAACAAGGCAAATTTGTCTCGCAGGTAACTGATTTTGCTGGTCGTTATGTGAAAGATTATGGTCAAAAAGAGGAAAGATCAGTAGATACCGACATTACGATTAAACTTAAAACAGAAAATAAGTTATTCGTTTCTGAAAAATATGTGCACTCTTATCCTCACTGTTGGAGAACAGATAAGCCGATTCTTTATTATCCTTTAGATTCCTGGTTTATCAAAACGTCGAGCCTGAAGGAAAGAATGGTGCAGTTAAATCAAACCATCAATTGGAAACCCGCTTCAACAGGGGAAGGTCGTTTTGGAAAATGGTTGGAAAATCTTCAGGACTGGAATCTCTCACGCTCAAGATACTGGGGTATTCCTCTGCCTATCTGGAGAAGTGCAGACGCTAAAGAAGAAATTTGTATTCAATCTATCGCTCAGTTGAAAATGGAAATCGATCGGGCTAATGATATTTTAGGTCTCCAACAATCCGTTCCCGTCGATCTTCATCGTCCTTATATGGATGAAATTATTCTTGTGTCGGCAAATGGGAAAAAACTTTTCAGAGAACTCGATTTAATTGACGTTTGGTTCGATTCAGGGGCTATGCCCTATGCTCAATGGCATTACCCATTTGAAAATAAAGAAAAATTTGAACAGAATTTTCCAGCCGATTTTATTGCTGAAGGCGTTGATCAAACCAGAGGTTGGTTTTATACCTTGCACGCTATCGGTGTTATGGTATTTGATAGTGTTGCTTTTAAAAATGTAGTGTCGAATGGTTTAGTCCTGGATAAAAATGGACAAAAAATGTCGAAACGCCTGGGAAATGGTATCGACCCTTTTTCAACCATCGAGAAATATGGCGCCGATGCTACGCGCTGGTACATGATTTCTAACGCGCAGCCTTGGGATAACCTGAAATTTGACTTGTCGGGTATTGAGGAAGTGTCCAGAAAATTCTTTGGAACGCTCTATAATACCTATTCCTTCTTCGCGCTTTATGCAAATATTGACCAGTTTAAATGGTCGTCCGCCGAAGTTCCATTGGAAAAAAGACCTGAAATAGATCGTTGGGTTTTATCGGAATTAAATACACTGATTCATTTAGTGGATACAGATTATGCTACCTACGAACCAACGAACGCTACAAGGAAAATTATGGAATTTGTCGATGAAAATCTTTCAAATTGGTATGTCAGACTTTGTCGTCGCCGGTTTTGGAAAGGTGAAATGTCCGAAGATAAATTGGCCGCCTATCAAACGCTCTATACTTGTCTAAATGTCGTTTCTCGTCTGATGGCTCCTGTAGCTCCCTTTTTTGCCGATTGGTTGTATAGAAATTTACAGGAAGGAGCATTGGAAAAAGGTCCTGAATCAGTTCACCTCGCTTTGATTCCAGTGTCGGATTCCGGAATGATTGATCACGCTTTGGAAGAAAGAATGGCTTATGCGCAGAGAATATCTTCTCTTGTTCTTAGCTTAAGAAAAAAGGAAAAACTGAAAGTGCGACAGCCATTACAGAAAATGCTCATTCCTATTTTGAATGATAATTTTGAAAAGCAGGTCGAAGGTGTGAAAGATTTAATCCTCGCCGAAGTCAATGTCAAGGAAATTGAATATGTCTCAGGTGCTGGAAATATTATTCAGAAAAAAGTGAAGCCCGATTTTAAATCGCTGGGAAAAAAACTGGGAAAAAATATGAAGGCGGTAGCGGATGCTCTTGCCTCTCTTTCCCAGGAAGACATTCAGCAAATTGAAAAATTTGGTTCTTTTGAAACTAATATTTCAGGAGAAATCATTCAATTAACCAGAGAGGAACTGGAAATTGTTCCCGTAGATATCCCAGGTTGGTTGGTCGCAACAGATGCAGGGTTAACTGTGGCGCTCGATATTCAATTAAGTGATGAACTTATCGCTGAGGGTATGGCCAGAGAACTGGTAAATCGTATCCAGAATATTCGGAAGTCCAGTGACTTTAATGTCACAGATAAAATAGCTATTCAATTGGAAGCGCTTGATTTCGTAAAACCTGCCATTGAAAAGTATGCTTCCTATATTTGTAGTGAAACGCTAGCTGAAAAACTTGATGTAGTAGTGGAAAAAGGGGACGGCGGTGAAATGCTGGACCTTCCCGAAGGTGAAATTTGGATTAAGGTGACCTTAAGTTAACCATTAGCGTGTTACGAAAAAATGTTGCCGCCAGGGACCAAATGGTATAATAAAAAAATATTGCCGCCAGGGACCAAATGTCAAGATACATGTGACCCCTCTGGGGTCAGGTCCGCAAATATAAATGACCCCAGAGGGATCACACGTTTATAGCCTTTTTGTCGCCAGGGACCAAATGGTACAATCAAAAAATATTGCCGCCAGGGACCAAATGTCAAGATACATGTGACCCCTCTGGGGTCAGGTCTGCAAATATAAATGACCCCAGAGGGGTCACACGTTTATAGCCTTTTTGTCGTCAGGGACCAAATGGTACAATGAAAAAATGTTGC
>JBILDL010000338.1:0-3489 GCA_044352635.1 Saprospiraceae bacterium
GGTAGGATCTGTTGCATAAAGACCTGATCCATATAGACCAAGTGATGCAAAATCACCAATTCCGTTGTTATTACCTACTTCGCCGTAGCTACCACGAAGGCGAAGGTAGTTGATGGTACCTCCTAAAGATTCTTTCCAGAATGATTCTTCTGAAATAGACCAGCCTGCAGAAGCTCCCCAGAATATACCTCTCTTTTTGCCTGGTGCAAAAGCAGAGAATTCGTCTTGTCTCAAATTCAAAGTAATCAGATACTTTTTATTGAAATCATAGTTTAAACGTCCAAAATAGGATAGCAGATAGTTTTGGCCCTCAAAATTTCCAGAGGGTACAATCGTAGTGAAGTTACCTTGAAAGGTAGTGAAAAATGGGTCTGCAATAACCGTTCTATTAGCTCCCCAGCCATTTGACTTTGTGTATTGTTGCTCATTACCAGCAAGTAAAGAGAAATTATGACTTTCAGCTACCGTTAAATCATATTGTAAGGTATTTTGCCAGTTCCAACGTTGTCTGTTGGCAAAATTGTTCGTAGCCGATCCATTGGAACCAAAGCCGTCGCCATGTACTGGACTGGCAAAACTGATGCTCTCCGTCATTACATTATCAATACCATATTGAGTACGTAAAACAAGGCCTTTCAACAGATTAACATTCGCAAATACAGAAGCCTGAATTTGACTTGCTCCCGAAGTGAAAGTGTTTAAATCGATAACAGGGACAGGATTTACAAAGCCTACTTGCTGAAGGTTTGCGCCTCTTCCTGGTTGATTATTTGTAGAGATATTATAGGAGCCGTCAGCATTGAAAGGACTAACAATAGGTGCAGTAACTAAAGGAATCCTTCCCAGACCTGATGTATTGAAAGCCTGGCCGGGTAGTGATCCTGTATTAGGTGCCGCATTTAAATTGTCTGAATAACCTACAGAGGCACCCAGGCTAATTATTTTACTTACCTTATGGTCAAGATTAAGACGGGCAGATTTACGCTCAAATGAATTGGCTTTAATCATACCATTTTGATCGGTAAAGCCCATGGAAAGGAAGAAAGTAGTTTTGTCGCTTCCCCCTGAAAAACTTAAATTGTGGTTATGAGAAAAACCTGTCTGGTAAATGTAATCATACCATCTGGTATCAACCGTTTGACCATTTACTACCTGTGGAAAAAATTGCTGAGGCAGATTCGCATTTTTAGCCCCTTCATTTTTTATTTCTAAATATTGTGAAGCATTGAGAAGTTCTGGTAAACGATTTACTTTTGCCCAGCTTCCCCATGTTTCGTAACTTACCTTAGTAGATCCCTGCTTTCCACGCTTAGTAGAAATTAATACAACGCCAGCACTGGCTCTTGAACCATAAATAGCTGCAGCAGAGGCATCCTTAAGAATTTCAATAGACTGAATATCAGAAGGATTTAGATTGGATAAGATGTTGTTTGCCGCTGAGTTAGCTGATAAATCACCCGCAAAAGTGGGAACTCCGTCAATAACAATAAGAGGAAATGAACTCAAATTGATGGAGTTAATACCACGAATTCTAAATACTGGAGGATTGTTTAATACCCCATTTGGAATACTTACATTGACACCCGCAGCACGTCCCTGTAATGCCTGGTCAAAACTCTGTACCGACATAGAGGCAATATCCTCCCCTTTTATGGAGGCGACGTTACCTGTTATGGTTCGCTTCTGTTGAGTACCATAACCAACAACCACAACTTCCTCAAGGCCTAGGGCTGATTCTGAAAGTAGTATATTATACTGATTACTACTCGTTAGCGTTATTTCTTGCGTTTCATATCCCGTGTAGCTAATGACTAAAACGCCAGCGCTATTCTGTAATGAAAGCTTGAAAGAACCATCTAAATCAGTAGTGGTTCCTGTAGTTGTTCCTTTAACCACCACATTCGCGCCAATTAAGGGCTCCTGACCACTACTCTTTACGCTTCCCTGTATAGTTCGTTGTGCCATGGCAACCCCGGTAAACAGGAAAATCATTGAAAAAAAGATGAAAAGTCTTTTCATAATAAAAAATTTAGAAATGAATGAAAACCTAATAATTTTCTTTGATATAAATATCTTCAAATAATCTCCTAAAATTAAGCGTTTTCCCCATTCCTAACAACTATCCTTCGCATATAATTTATACGTATATGTTTTATGCTGTTGATGCACTTTTTGGCCTTCACAATACCTTTTTGTCTTATTATTGTCTCGAAATTTAGGAAATAAGATATTTGAGCTTTAATAAATTGGTTTTAGACATTCTTTCTACGTTTGTTCTTCTTATATTTGAAAACAACAATACCCTTTTAGTTAACAAAACCATCCTGTGTATGCAACCTGTATCAAGAAGAGATTGGCTCCGTTTAAGTGGCCTGGCACTTGCTTCACTCTCCCTCCAGCAAAAATTATCTGCCACCGATAGTTTGGCTGAGCAGCCTTTCATGCCAGTAGTGGGTAATCCAATGGCACGATTGAGTTCCAATGAAAATCCTTACGGCCCTTCTGAAAGGGTAAAAAAGGCCATCATTGATAAAATGGATGTGATATGCAGATATCCATTTTCTTATCAGGATGAGTTATTGCAAGCCATTGCCGATTGGGAGGGAGTGAGCAAGGACCATATCGTTCTTACTGCCGGTTCCACAGAAGGATTGAAAATTACAGGGCTCACTGTTGGATGGAAAGGAGGAGAAATTATAACACCTGATCCTACTTTTAATTCATTGATGGTTTATGCCGAGCAATTTGGCGCAAAAATTCATAAGATTCCCGTTACGCCTTCTTTAGATCACGATTTGGTGGGTATGGCTGCGAAAATAAATGAAAATACGAAGCTGGTGTTCGTTTGTAATCCAAATAATCCGACGGGTACCTTAATTCCAGAAAATGATTTGCGTTCTTTTTGTAAACAAGCGGCGGAGAAAACCACGGTTTTTGTAGATGAAGCGTACTTTGATTTTATAACTACGCCTGATTATCCGAGCATGGTAGAATTAGTGAAGCAAGGGCTAAATGTTATTGTGTCCAGAACTTTTTCAAAGGTTTATGGTCTCGCTGGACTAAGAATGGGCTATTTGGTCGCAAATCCGGTCATGGCTTCGAAATTAATTGCCAATAGGGTTGCTTTTGTAGGAACCGTAGGTATGGTTGCCGCTAAAGAGGCATTGGCCGATAAAGCCTTTTATGCTTTTAGTTTATTGAAAAATAAAGAGGCAAAAGATCATATTTATGCAACGTTGGACGGTTTAGGTCTGGTTTACAAGCCTTCGCATACTAACTTTGTATTTTTTAAGCCCAAAAAAGAATTGGGTGCTTTTAATAAGGAATTAGAAAAATGGGGAGTTCAGGCCGGAAGACCTTTCCCTCCCCTTATCGAGTGGAGCAGAATTTCTACAGGTACAATGGAAGAAATGAAACAATTCCGTATGGCCATGCAAAAAATCTATAGCTGATATTAGCTATTTATTTTAAAGGAGAAAAGGGGAGTGG
>JBILDL010000339.1:0-3484 GCA_044352635.1 Saprospiraceae bacterium
TTTGTAGGCTACCTTTTTATCATCGGGAACCTCAACAGGTTCACCATTTTTATATTCAACACTCTGAATACTCCGGCCACTTGGTATATAATATTTTGAAGTGGTTAATTTTAGACGCGCATTATAACCAACATCCACTGTATTTTGTACTAATCCCTTTCCATACGATCTTTGGCCTATAACCACACCTCGGTCATAATCCTGGATCACACCACTCACTATTTCAGAAGCAGAAGCAGATCTTCTGTTTATCAGAACAACCAGCGGTATTTCCGTGTCCGTTGCATCCTGAGTGGTATTAAACAGTCTATCCTGTTCTTTTATCCTACCTTTTGTAGTTACCACCAAACTATTTTTAGGAATAAACACATTGCAAACACTGATGGCTTCCATAAGAAGTCCTCCTCCATTTTCCCTCAAATCAAGAATCACGCCTTTTAAATCAGGATTTTCCTGACGCATATCCCTGAGGGCATTGGAAACATTTCGTCCTGCCCGAGGTGTAAAAGTGGTCAATGAAATATAGGCGATATCATTTTCCAAACGACTGAAATAGGGAACATTTGGCACTTCAAAATCACCCCGAACTAAATTTGTCTTTATTTCAGAGGTACTACCAGGTCTCCTTAACGTTAAAGAAACGGAGGAACCTGCTGTACCACGGAGGAAAAAATCAACTTCCTCGGCCGATTTTCCATAGGTGTCTTTGTCATCAATAGCAATAATCTGATCACCGGTTTTTATCCCCGCTTTATCGGCAGATTGCCCTTCATAAATTTCTGTAATGGTGGCATATTGCTGGATAAATCTGAAATCAAATCCCGCATTATTGGATTTTCCCTCATTTTGGATTCTATATTTTTCAATATCAGATTCGGGATAATAGTTGGTAAACGGATCTAACGAAGCAACCATAGCAGTGATGCCTGTTCGCATTAATTTACCAGGATCTATTTCATCCACAAAACCGCCATTTAACTCCTTATAAACCTGGGCAAAAATTTCCAAATTCCGACTTATTTCAAATTCTCTCCTATTGTCAGTAGGTGAACTGATGGCTAGAAATAAAAAAGCCGACAGGATATACAATGATTTTTGAAACATAACCATAAATTATTCTTCTTTTGAAATGCTTATTGATTTAAATTAACAGTTTTTCCAGCAAAAAGGATAATTTTGCATGCCTTTATTTTTTATAAATTAACAAAATGATTCAGATTACATTTCCAGACGGTAATGCTCGCCAATTTGAGCCAGGTGTAACTTCCTTCGAAATTGCTCGTTCCATTAGCGAGGGACTTTCTCAAAAAGTACTTGCAGCCAAAGTAAACGGGGAAGTTTGGGATCTTTCCCGCCCTATTTCAAAAAATGCAACCCTGCAATTATTAACGTGGGACGACAAAGATGGTAAAACGACCTTTTGGCATTCTACCGCGCATCTTATGGCAGAGGCGCTTGAATCCCTTTATCCAAATATTAAATTCGGTACTGGTCCAGCTATTGAATCTGGATTTTATTATGACGTGGATACAGGCACGACACCTCTTTCTTCAGAAGATTTTGTTAAAATTGAAAATGAGATGATTCGTCTGGCCAGGTTGAAAAATCAATATGTCAGAAAGGATATTTCAAAGGAAGAGGCCGTTTCCTATTTTACAAATAAGGGAGATGAGTATAAATTAGAATTGATTGAAAAAAGGGGAGACGAATCTCTGACTTTATATACTCAGGGACAATTTACAGACTTGTGTAAGGGGCCGCATTTGCCAGATACCGGCTTTATTAAGGCGGTTAAGCTTACAAAATTAGGAGGTGCTTATTGGCAGGGTGATGACACTCGTCAGCAATTAACTCGTATTTATGGTATTTCATTTCCCAAGCAAAAGGATTTGACGGAATATGAATTCATGATGGCGGAGGCCAAAAAAAGAGATCATAGAAAGTTAGGCGCAGAATTAGAGTTGTTTATGTTTTCTGAATTAGTCGGACCTGGTTTACCGATTTGGTTACCCAAAGGAAACGCACTGAGGGAGAGATTGATGAATTTTTTAAAGGCGGAACAGGAGAAAAGGGGTTATAAATTGGTTACCACTCCTCACATAGGTAGAAAGGAATTGTACGTGACATCGGGTCATTATGCTAAATATGGCAAGGATTCTTTTCAACCCATTCTTACGCCAAAAGAAGATGAAGAATTTTTGTTAAAACCAATGAATTGTCCTCATCACTGTGAAATATTTGCACATAAACCGCATAGCTACAAGGAGTTGCCTATGAGAATTGCGGAATTTGGCACCGTTTACAGGTATGAGCAAAGTGGTGAACTCCATGGACTTTCCCGCGTTCGAGGTTTCACTCAGGACGATGCGCATATTTTTTGTACCACAGACCAAGTGAAGGAGGAATTTTTAAATGTGTTGGATTTGACCAGGGTGGTGTTAAGGAAAATGGGTTTTCAGGACTTTACCGCCCAAATTTCTTTAAGAGATCCAAATAATCCGGAGAAATATATAGGTTCCAATGAAAATTGGGAAAATGCGGAACGTGCCATCATTGAAGCAGCTGAAGAGGCTGGTTTAAAAACGGTAACTGAGTTGGGTGAAGCTGCCTTTTATGGCCCTAAATTAGATTTTATGGTGAAGGATGCGCTAGGCCGCTCCTGGCAACTTGGAACCATTCAGGTAGATTATAATCTTCCCGAACGATTCAATTTATCCTATACCGGAGCCGATAATAAACCTTACCGTCCGGTAATGATTCATAGAGCGCCATTTGGATCTATGGAACGTTTTATTTCCATTATGATTGAAAATACAGCAGGCAAATTCCCACTTTGGCTAACTTCAGATCAATTTGCTATTTTACCTATCAGTGACCGATTTATTCCTTATTGTAAAGAGGTAGTTCAGGCTTTGGCTAAGCATGATATCAGAGGTTTTGTAGATGAAAGAGCTGAAAAAATTGGCCGTAAGATTAGAGATGCTGAAGTTCAGCACATTCCTTTTATGCTTGTTGTTGGAGAACAAGAACAAGAGAATCAGATGATTTCAGTAAGACGTCAAGGTCAAGGTGATTTAGGTAGTTTTTCCGTTTCTGATTTTGTTAATCTGTTTAATGTGGAACTCGAAAAAGAAAACGCTTAATATTCATTGTCGAAATAGGTAATAAATAAAAGGTTATACTTCTTTGGTATAACCTTTTTTATTTATGAATAGATTAGCCTTTTATGCCACAAGGTGCACAATTTTACTATGAAAATATTTGTTCCGCAAGGCGCACAATGGTAATAGACATTTGTTATCGCAAGGCGGCACAAATTCCCCCAAAACTCCATACCTGACCCCTTGGGGTCACATGTCTATAACGAACATCATGCCCCTGGCGGCAACATTCCCTCAAAATCCCTTTTGGCCCCTGGCGGCAACATTCCCCATTTACCATCTTGTCCCTGGCGGCAACATTCTATAAACATGCGACCCCTCTG
>JBILDL010000340.1:0-3475 GCA_044352635.1 Saprospiraceae bacterium
TCCCAGTTCCTTTTCACCCGTTTCATTTATCCAATCTGGAATACTTTCTATGATAGCCAGATTAGTTTCAACTTCTTTGTAAGACTTCCAGATTTTGTCTTTGGAAATGAATTCAAATTCCCTCCAGGGCGGTAAAGACAGTCCTTTCAAAGTCCAGTGAATGGCCATAAGAACGAACCAGTCTTTTTCCTGATAGGGTTCATTTTCGGCAATATGGGTTAATAATCTGTACCACCTGACTAATTCATAGACTTGTTCGGCGATAAAGGCTCTGTCTTTTGAGCCTCTATTTTTATCAGCTTTTAAAATTTTTTCCACCGCTTTATCCGCTTTCATTCCCTGGTGAAAAATTTCCTGACATGCCTCGGCAACGGCTTGTGCTTGAGCTGGATAAGGACGAAAATTAGTTTTTTCTTGCTTGTTAATCAGCATTTTATGATTTAAATTAAGAATACGTCTGGTAATAATCTACAATAATAGGGTCCGTCTTTACATCGGAAGGTTTTAAGGGATGTCTTAAAACTATGCCATCTAAGGTTCTGCAGCGACTCAATGCGACGTAAGTTTGGCCATGCTCAAAGGCACCGCCAGCTAAATCGATAATAATTTTATCGAACGTTTTACCTTGTGCTTTGTGGATAGTTACTCCCCACGCTAGTCTAACTGGTATTTGAGTAAAGGTGCCTATGGTTTCAGTACTTATTTTATTTGGGTTTTTCGGGTCTAGTTTGTATTGTAAAATCTCCCAACTTAAAGGACTTAACGAAACCATCGATTTATTTCCATCTTTTTCAAGCATAAGTTCAATCTCATTGTCTTTTAAAGAATGAATGATTCCAATGCTACCATTTACGTATTTACCCTCAGGATCGTTTCTCAGAATCATAACCTGAGCGCCTACTTTTAATTGCAAAATAGGTTCTGTGGGGAATTGTGAAGGCTGAAAATTTCCGGTGACTTTCGCCAGATAGGGTTTTGCGACACTTTGTAACAGGTTCAGCTGGGTTTGATTTATTTTATCAGCGGTGTAATTTCGCGCGCACAAAGTGATATAATTATCATCGGATGAAAATGATGGTTCACATCGTTCATTTAACAAGGCAAGATCGTCTTCTTCGGCTTTATTAAGTCGGACAGCTTCCAGTAATCTGATAAATAATTTATTATCCTGCCTGTATATTTTATGTAATTCAAACATTTCAAACAGATCAGGAGAGGTAGCGAAAAGGTTCGCTGAAAAAAAATAAGGAGAGGAATAATTTCTGAATTTCAACCATTCCTGCGTTTCTTGAGTAACTACCGGGGGAAGTTGAAACAAATCGCCAAAGACCACCATTTGAACCCCTCCGAAGGGTTTGTTATTATTTCTTACGATGCGTAAAACATAATCTATGGCGTCTATTATATCGGCTCTTACCATAGATATTTCGTCAATGATAATAACCTCCAGTTCTTTCATTAATTTCTTATTCTTACCCATTTTTATTTGACCGGGGTCGAAAAGACGAGGGGGAAAGTTAAAAAAAGAATGAATGGTCTGGCCTTTAACATTTAAAGCCGCTACGCCAGTCGGCGCTAAAACAACCTGTTTCTTTTCAGTTGTTTTTCTAAACAGTTGAAGTAAAGTAGATTTACCTGTCCCAGCTCTTCCTGTTACAAAAAGATTTTTCCGATCTTTTTCCAGCAAATTTAATACGTTATTGAAATCCTGACTTAATTCAAGTGGGGACATAATGGTCTTTTCTGGGCGTTAAGGTAGCTTTTTTATTCGTAAAAGTCAGATTTGTCAATCAATGACAACTCATAAATGAAGTTTCCAAGGATTTTTGTTAGCTCATCAAGATATAAAGCTCCTTTTTCCGCGGTAGATTTTTTGGGGTCACCAATACCTGTGTCGGCTGTCACCTGGCTCCATTTTCTTTCAGACCAGGCCCAACCTTGTTTAAACGCTTCAATTTTTGGTTTTTTAGCGGCACCGTCGCCAGCCAATTCCAGCGGTAATACCAGGTGAGGGAATAAATGAAGAATGATACTTGTCTCCATCTCGTCGGCATGATCTCCTCCGTTTTCAAAATATTGAGATTTATCCAGCGCTTGAAACCAATTACAGGTAACAAGTAACATATTGGGAAATTGTAATCCGAGCTCCCTTAACAGCGTCTTAAAATCGTTGCCGCCGTGACTATTTAATATGAGTAGCTTATGAATTCCCTGACGATCTAAAACAGTGATAATATCTCTCAAAATGGCCAGTTGAGTGGATGGATTAAGATTTATATCCAGTAAAATATCAGGTTGTCCCGTATTGACCCCAAAAGGAATAGTTGGCAAGACCATGGGATGTGCGCCTTGGCTCCAGGCTATTTCCGCTGATTTTTCTGCTATAAAGGTCGCTTCAAAATTATCTGTACCATAAGGTAGATGATAATTATGCGCCTCTGTCGCTCCCCAGGGTAAAATAGCCAGTTGAAATGGTTGTGCTTTTATCTCTTTCCAATTGGTTTCCGCAAGGATATAAGGTCTTCTGTCCATGATTGTTTATTTAATTGCAATATACTATTTTAAGGTTATTTTCGTTAAAATCAAAAATCAAAACACTATGAAAATTATTTTGCTTTTGTCTGTTATTATTTTTGGAATATTCGGTTGTTTGCCACAACCTGAACCCGAAAAGCTTCAGCAAATTGTAACTGAAATAGAAACTAAAAATACGAATATGACAGATCTGGACTGGGCTAAATATGAAGCTGATATTGCCACTCTGTCAGCTGAATATGAAAAAAATAAAGAAACTCTTTCTCCAGAGCAAAGACAGGAATGGAATAAATTGATGGGAAAGTATAAAGCGCAGCAAATCAAAAGGGGTATGGATAAATTAAAACTGGAGTTGAAGGATCTTGGTGAACAAGCGGATAGTTTTATTGAGGAGCTCACAAAATAATTCATTATCCTTAAAAATAAATTGGGACAAATCATGAGGCATTTTCGCTTAAAAAATGTCAAATATGCATCACAATTTGTCCCAAAATCTTAGTTTTTTATTAATAAAATAAGTCTTTCATTCCCTATTTTTTAATCGCTTTTAAATATCTGTCCTGAATACTTTTACTGATCTCCTCTGAATCACCATATTTCTGGCGAATGGCTACCAGTTCTTTCTTTAATTTTTCAACCACATCGGCATATTTTGGGTTATTAAACTCATTTTTTAGCTCCTGAGGGTCTTTCAATCGATCAATAAGTTCCCATTCATTTACGTCGTGATAGAAATGGATTAATTTATAGGCTTTAGTAACGATAGCGTAGTGTCTTTTTACCATGTGAACGGAAGGAAATTCATAATAATGATAATATACTGATTCCCTTTTCCAGCCGTTAATCTTACCCTCTAAAAGAGGAACCATGCTTTCGCCTTGCATATCACCCGGTGCTTTTATTCCCGCTGCATCTAAAAAAGTCTGTGCAAAATCTAAAT
>JBILDL010000021.1:0-11531 GCA_044352635.1 Saprospiraceae bacterium
CGGTGGTCGCCGTATCATTAGCTTTAGCTGAAAATCCATTAGGTAAACCTTACGATGATGCGGGAAATCTTATTTTCCTACCAACTTCAGACGGACTTAGAACGAATCCATTTGCAGAAATAGTAGAAGGAGCTCAGGTTGACCTGGGTAAAAGATATCGGATATTCAACAGTATTTTTGGAGAATGGCAAATTGCCAAAGGTCTTAAATACAGAGTAAACTTTGGGCCAGACTTTACGGTAACCAGAACAGGTCGTTTTACAGGTGCATTTACCCAAAGTCAACGTGGAGGGGTCGCAACAGGTGGAATGGAAGACCGTTTTACCTTTAATTACACAGTTGAGAATATTTTAACTTACGATAAAAAATTTGGAAGTTCTCATAATTTTAATTTTACGGCCTTACAATCTTTTCAAAAAGACCGTTTAGAAACCTCCGGAATAAGTGTTTCAGGAATTCCCGCTGAAACCCAGTTATATCATTCCTTAGGATCTGCCAGTTTAATTACCGGAGCATCCACTAATCTCTCTGAATGGGCATTACTCTCTTATATGGGTAGGATTAACTACGATTTTAGAGAAAAATATTTATTGACAGCTACTGTTCGTGCAGACGGTTCTTCTCGTTTTGGTACGAATAACAGATATGGTATTTTCCCTTCAGTTGCTTTAGGCTGGAATATTGCCAGGGAATCCTTTATGGAAGAACTGAGTTTTGTTGAAACTTTAAAACTTAGAGCTAGCTATGGTGCTATTGGTAACCAGGCTATTAATCCTTATCAAACGCAGGCTTTATTGGGAAGAACGTCTTATGCATATGACAATACAGCAGGTTTTGGTTATAGACCAAATACCATAGGTAATCCAGATTTACGCTGGGAGACTTCAACCACCGCAAATTTAGGACTTGATTTTAGTTTATTTGCAGGAAGAATTAATGGTTCTGCGGAATATTACAACACGGTAACAACCGATCTATTGGCACCTCAACCTCTTCCAACGTCAACGGGCTTCGGTGGCTTTATTACCAACGTTGGTTCAACCCAGAACAAAGGCGTTGAATTAACGCTTTCCACTGTAAATATTGATAAAGGAGGATTTACCTGGGAAACAGACCTGGTTTTTAATAAAAATACAGAAGCAATCTTAGAATTAGCTAATGGAAAAGTAGATGATATTGCATCGGGTCGATTTATTGGTCAGCCATTAACGGTATTTTTTGATTACAAAAAATTAGGTATCTGGCAAACAAATGAAGCAGACCAGGCAAAAATATTTGGGGATAGAGTGGGTCAAATAAAAGTGGAAGATTTTAACAAAGACGGTAAAATTAATGCCGATGATCGCCAGATTTTAGGATCTGCCGTTCCCAATTTTGCCGCTGGATTAACCAACCGCTTTTCTTATAAAGGCATTGATTTTTCTTTCTTCATTTTCGCCAGAATTGGACAAATGATTCGCAGTCGTTATCATTTGGATCAAAACAAACTTGCTGGACGATACAACAATATTGCTGTTGATTATTGGACACCAAGTAATCCAACCAATGCTTTCCCTCAACCTGTAGTTACCCAGGAATTTCCAAAGTATGATAATTCCTTAGCTTATTTTGATGGTTCATTTATAAAAGTTAGAAATATTAATATTGGGTATAACCTGCCAAAATCGGTCGTTGCTAAATTGAAAATGGAAAGTCTGCGTTTCTTCTCCAGCATACAGCAACCATTCATTTTCTCTCAGTATATCACCAAATATCAAGGTGTCGATCCTGAAACATGGGCTGACGGAGAACAAGGAGTTGGCGGTGGTGAAGTATCGGGTTCTGTAAGCCCTGCCATTCGCACCATCACTATTGGGCTTAATGCCAAATTCTAATTTTAAATCTTCAATGAATTTTATGAAAACAATGCAAAAGATAAATAAATATTCAGTAGGAATTTTTCTTATTTTCCTGCTGTCAACTACTTCCTGTGGTGATTTACTGCAAGAAGATGTGGTTTCAGCTATTGGTAATGATTACTTGAATACTCCGGCAGGGGTAAATGATGGGGTAAATGCCGCTTATTCGTCTATAAGAGCATGGTATGGTACAGAGAGAGGTAATAATTTTACTGTCTTTGGGACTGACACTCATACGAATGGAGCAGACGGAAGCTGGAAATTTATGAATTTCTATGATAGCCAGTTTGATTCAAGAAACGGTCATGTTCAAGAAATATGGGATGAATTCTACCGAGGTATAAATACCTGTAATGCGGTTATTGACCGAAGTGTAAATGTTAAGGGCATGCCCGAAGCTACATTAAAGCAAAGAGTGGCTGAAGCTAAATTTATACGTGCTCATAATTATTTCATTTTAACCCAGTTATTTGGTGGTATTGATTTGAGACTTAAAGAAACGGTAGCACCAACAAAAGAGGTTACTCGTTCCACGGTTCAAGCCCAGTATGCTGCTATTATTAAAGATCTAACGGAGGCGATTCCCGATTTAGAGGCAAAAGCGAAAGCAACCCTTTATGGAAAAGCAACGCGCCCAGCTGCTGAACATTTGTTAGGAAAAGTGTATTTGACCAAAAGCACCTCAGAAGCAAAGGCCAATGATGATTTAGCCAAAGCCATTCCACTGCTTCAAAATGTCATCAATAATTACGGTATTAAATTGTTACCCGATTTTGGTTTGGTACACAGAGAAGGAAATGAAATTAATGATGAGGTTATCTGGTCTGTTCAATATACTCGTGACCCATTAACTAACGGAGGTGGAAATAACGCACATGTATTCTTCCTTATGGAATATGATATTCAACCTGGTATGCAGCGTGACGTTGCTAATGGCAGACCATTCAAACGATATATGCCTACTAAATATACCATTGATGTTGTTTTCAAAGACAAAGAAAATGATAGCCGTTATAAGAAAAGTTTCAAAGATCTGTATTTATCTAACAGACCTGGAACATACAATACCAGTTTTGATAATTCAAAATCAAAAGTGACTTTTGCTGCAGGTGATACCTGTATATTCTTACCTGGTTATGAAATGCCAATGGCAGAAAGGGCCGCAAAAAAATACCAGGTGTTAGTTCCTTCCAGATATGATGAGCGTATTTATCCATCGATTTCCAAACATATAGATGGTGCTAGAATTGATAGAACACAGTTCGAAGGGGGAAGAGATTATATTGCCTTCCGTCTGGCAGACACTTATTTAATGTTGGCCGAAGCTCAGTTGCTTTCTGGCAACAAAGATGCCGCAGTAGCAACGATTAATGTAGTGCGCAGAAGAGCTGCATTTCCTGGAAAACAAGCTGCTATGGAAATTACAGCAGCTCAGTTAAACCTTGAATTCATCATTGAAGAAAGAGAAAGAGAGTTAATTGGCGAGCAAATGCGCTGGTTTGACTTGAAACGATGGGGCATTTTGGTTGAAAGAGTCCAAAAATATAATCCACAGGGAGCACCCAATATCAAACCTTTTCATGTATTGAGGCCTATTCCTCAAGTTCAAATTGATAGGGTCACAGGAAATGCATCCGCTTTTCCTCAGAATCCTGGTTATTAATTTTTTTCTTATATTAGGGGTGGCTTTACGGTCACCCCTATTGTTTTTTACTAAAATGCTGAATAACATGAGATTTTCACCTTTCCTTTTCTTGTCTTTTTTAACCTTCTTTTCTTTGGAAGCCTTAGCCCAAACTAAAGAACCGTCTTTAAAAAAACTTTTTAATGGTAAAAATTTAAAGGGCTGGATTGCCTCCGCTGAAAAAGATAGCTGGCAAGTGGTGGACGGTGTTTTAGATGTTAAAAGTAGCCCGGAAAGAAAGGGTAGTATTCTTTGGACTGAAAGAATTTTCACAGATTTTATTTTTCAAACAGATTTTAAAATGGGAGATGGCGTAGTGGATTCTGGTGTTTTTTTAAAATCTGAAGCTAATCAAATTCAAATAGGTATTTCGGGTTCCCTGAAAATGGATAAAACAGGATCTCCTTATATGCCCGGGAAGGGTTATCCCGTGACTGCTGCTAATATTCCTGAAATACTTAAACCCAATGGTTGGAATACCATGAGGATTAAATGCGAAGGGAAAAATTTTACCGTTTGGCTCAATGGCGTCGAAGTGCTTCAGTATCTTTCCGATACCATTCCTAATGAAGGTCAAATAGGCCTTCAATTGCATCCAAAAAATGAAATGGCAATTCAATTCAGGAATATCCTGATTCAAGATATTTAACCCTTTTTAACATTTTAACATAAATATCAAATGAACTTACATTTTGGAAAATTCCTCTGTCTGCTCCTTGTTTCTGTTTCACAGATTAACTTACAGGCACAGCTTAATGTACTGACAAGTCAGGAAAAAAAAGATGGTTGGGAACTATTGTTTAACGGTAAAGATCTTACCGGATTTAAACAGCTGAACGGTGAAGCCAAATACCGGGTGGAAGATGGTGCCATCGTAGGGACGACCGTGCCAAATACCCCTAATTCATTTCTGGCCACAGTAAAAGATTATGGCGATTTTATCCTCGAAGTGGAACTGAAAGTGGATAATTCCATGAATTCAGGGATTCAATTCAGAAGCCTCTCTTTGCCTGAAGTTAAAAATGGCAGAGTTCATGGGTATCAAATGGAAATTGATCCGTCAGATAGAGCTTGGTCTGGTGGTATTTATGACGAGGCAAGACGTGATTGGCTATATATTCCAAACATTAATCCTCAGGCAAAAACAGCTTTTAAAAAGGAAGCCTGGAACAAATATCGTATTGAAGCCATTGGTCCGGTTATCCGTACCTGGGTAAATGGCGTTCCAGTTTCTGCGTTAATAGATGATCTAACCCTTTCTGGTTTGATAGCTTTTCAAGTGCACGCTATTGGTAAAGATGCTGTCCCAGGTAAGGAAATACGTTGGAGAAACATCAAGATTAATACAAAAAATCTGAAAGCTATGCCTCTTGACCAAACACCTGTGGTCAATTTATTAACCAATAAGTTGTCTGAACAAGAGAAATTCCAAGGCTTTGTCTCTCTCTTCAATGGCTCTGATATGACAGGGTGGAGAAATGTACATTCAGATAAAATGCCTTCTGTTAGATGGAAAACGCAGGACGGTATCCTAATGGTGGGCGGTTCCGACGGGTCAGAAACGGGAAATGATATCGTTACAAAAGAAAAATATAGTGCTTTTGAATTGGTTTTTGATTTTAAATTGACTGAAGGTGCTAATTCAGGTATAAAATATTTTGTCGATGAATCCTATGATTCTAATGGAAAGTCTGGTGTAGGTCTGGAATTTCAAATTCTGGATGATGCAAAACATCCCGATGCTAAAGAAGGTGTGGTTGGAAACAGAACTCTGGGAAGTCTATACGATTTGATCCCTTCTATTAAGGTGGAGCCAAGATTTCAAAAGAAAATTGGAGATTGGAATACAGGTAGAGTGATCGTTTATCCTGATAATAAGGTGCAACATTGGCTAAATGGCTATAAGGTAGTAGAATATGAAAGAAAATCTCCTATCTATAAAGCGTTAGTTGCCAGAAGCAAATATGTTAAATATCCTGGCTTTGGCGCCGCAGATGCTGGTCATATCCTTATTCAGGATCATGGAGATAACGTTTCATTTAAAAACATTAAGATTAGGAAAATAAACTAATAAAGTTTAAATCAATAGCAATGAAAACAAACAGAAGAGATTTTATTAAAAAATCAGTCTTGGCTGGTGCCGCCATTGGCTTCTCTGCTTCTAGCTATGCACGAATTATAGGTGCAAATGATAGAGTTAGAGTGGCCTGTGTTGGATTTTCAGATCGTTTTAAAAGTTCTCATGTTCCTCCATTTAAAGAATTAATGGGATCTATGAATTTTGAAATGGTAGGCGTTTCTGATATCTGGAAAAAACGTAGAGAAGATGGAAAAGCATTTATCGATAAAGCATTGGGTACTAATATTACCATGTATCGCAATAACGATGAACTCTATGCTTCTAAAAATGTAGATGCCGTTTTTATGAGTACTGCCGATTTTCAGCATGCACTCCATACGATAGAAGCAGTGAAAGCTGGATGCGATATTTATGCGGAAAAACCTCTGGCTGAAACGATGGCTGATAACAGAGCCGTGCTTAAAGCAGTAAAAGAATCCGGTAAAATCGTACAAATTGGTTCTCAGAGAAGAAGTGGCCAGAATTATCATGCCGCCGCTGATTTTATTAAAAGTGGTAAATTCGGCCCTATCGTTATGGTTGAATTAATGTGGAACGTCAATCAACCCGGTCGTTGGAGAAGACCAGAACTGGTTTCTCAACTGAAAGAAGAGGATATCGATTGGAAACGTTATTTATTGAATAGACCTTTTGAAAAGTTTGACCCAAGGAAATATTTGGAATATCGCTTGTTCTGGCCATACTCTTCAGGTATTCCTGGCCAATGGATGAGTCACCAAATCGATACTGTTCACTGGTTCAGTGGATTAGCTCACCCAAGAAGTGCCGTTGCCAATGGTGGTATCTATCAGTGGAAAGACGGCAGAACTAATGCAGATACCTTAACCGTTGTCTTCGATTATGGTCCTGCTGATGACCTGAAATCAGGTTTTCAGGTTCAATTCACCAGCCGTTTCTCCAATGGTGCAGGGGGTACCAAAGAATTGTACTACTCTAATGGTGGTATGATTAATCTCGATACCAATGAGATTTCTTCCGAAGGAGGTATGGGTGAAAGAGAGGCAAAAGCGATGGGTATGAAAGCTAATCTATTACAAAGCTTTAAACTTGATGGCGATAAAGTGGAAACCGCAGCCAATACAGGGGGTGATCCACTTACCTTCAATCACATTAAAAACTGGATGGAATGTGTTCGTTCAAGAAAGCAGCCTAATGCCCCAATTGAGGCAGGTTATCAACATTCTATTGCAACCATTATGTCAACCGCAGCTTACAGAACGGGGGCTCGGGTAACTTTTGATGAAAAAACGCAGGAAGTTCTTGCTAACGGAAAACCATTTTTGTATTAAATATTCTTTATAGATAAAGGAGAGGCTGTCCATTCTCTTGGACAGCCTTTTTTTAAAGCGATGTCACCCTAATATTCATTTTGTGGTAAAATGCAGTCCGTCTTTTTTCCAAACCACTTATATCTGTTCTTAGCAATAAATCGATAAACAGTATTTCTAAAGGCAAGAGGAAACAAAAACCCTAAATTCCCAAGAAGGGTATAAATACCTCCTAATTTCTTTAGAACGGCTAAAGAAGCGTCGGAATACAAGAAAATTTGTCCATCCATTAACAATATCACACTGTCTGAGGTTAGCATCGAGGGGGCTATTTGCTTAACAATATTTTGCCCCGATTCAGATTGTAAATTTTCATACTTGAAAATCTTCTTTTGATCTCTTTTAATAATCCATTGCACTGAAAAGTGACAAAGATTGCATACCCCATCATAAAAAAGAGTGGGTTGTGAATGGCTTTCTAATGAGATGTCAATCTTTTTCATGAAATATGATATTACGTGAAAAGGACGGTGTATAATTCTTCTAATCTTCCAAAAGAATGAATCTTTATACCAAATCTTTGAGTATCCAGACCTTTTAAATTATATTTTGATAGATAAATTGTTTCAAATCCGAGGCGATCAGCTTCCTGTATTCTTTGCTCAATCCGATTGACAGCTCTTATTTCTCCCGATAATCCTACTTCTCCAACAAAACAACTCTTTTGTGGAATGGGAACGTCTTCCAGTGAAGAGATAAGGGCGGCAACAATGGCCAAATCAATGCCTGGGTCGTCCACTCTGATGCCACCGGCAATATTTAAAAAAACATCCCGCTGCCCAAAAGGTAATCCCCCTCTTTTTTCCAATACCGCCAAAAGCATACTTAAACGCCTCAAATCAAAACCAGTAGCGGATCTTTGAGGGGTTCCATATACTGCTTTTGAAACCAAAGCCTGTGTTTCAATAAGCATGGGACGCATACCTTCCTGGGTAGCTGCAACAGCACTGCCGCTAAGTGTTTCTTCGTGTTGAGAAAGTAAAAGTTCAGAAGGATTGGAAACCTGACGTAACCCTCCTGCCTGCATTTCATAAATACCCATTTCGTCGGTAGAACCAAATCGGTTCTTCAAGGTCCTGAGTATTCGATAGGTATATTGTTGTTCTCCCTCAAATTGAAGAACCGTATCAACAATATGTTCCAATAATTTTGGTCCTGCTAAGGTGCCATCTTTCGTGATATGACCTATAAGAAAAACAGGTATATGAGTGCTTTTTGCAAATCGCTGGAATTCACCCGCACACTCTCTGATTTGAGAGATACTTCCCGGCATAGCATCTAAATAGGGAACAGATAGAGTTTGTATGGAATCGGCTATAATCAGATCTGGCTGAAAATCTAAGGCTATGGTACAAATTCGGGTGGCGTTAGTCTCTGTCAGAATGTAACATTGAGAAGGATTTCCTCCCAATCGGTCGGCACGCATTTTTATTTGTTCCTCACTTTCTTCCCCTGATACATAGATTACTTTAGCGTTTACTTGGAGCGCAAGTTGAAGAAGAAGAGTAGATTTCCCAATGCCTGGTTGTCCTCCAATGAGAACGAGGGAACCTCTGACGATGCCTCCTCCAAGGACCCTGTTTAGTTCTTCGTCGCTCGTAACTAATCTGGGGGTATCATTTGATTGTATGTCTGGAAGTGCAATAGGCTGGGGGAGTACCTCATGTGAGGTGCCACTCTTCCAGGCATTCCTGCCCGGTTCTGCTGAAGTGTCACGTTGGAGCACTTCCTCCTGATAGGTGTTCCACTCTCCACAAGAAGGACATTTTCCAGTCCATTTAGGTGATTGTGCTCCACAGGAACTGCAAATAAATACTTTTCTAACCTTTGACAATCTTTTTTATTTAGTTGGGCCTCGCGTAGGGTAAAATCTTCTTGATTTCTGTAGTAAAATAAGTATCCAAACCTATTACGCCAGCCGTTTTTTGACCAATAATGTCGATACTCCCATTGGGGAAAATACCATTTTCAGGAACATAAATCTCCACTACTTTTCCGACAATCAGTATATTACCATTACAAGATAATTTTTGTTCCTCTTCCAGTTCCAGTCCTATCCGAATGGTGGCCTCCTCCACGTATGGGGCAATGTGCGATGCTGAAAAATAGGGTGTTAATCCTGTTTTTTCAAATTCTGACACGCCCCAGGGGTAATCAGCAGAGGCTTGATGGCTGGGGTCGATATAAGCTTCCGGAACCAGATTTATAGTGAATTTTTTGCGTTCAATAATATTATGATAGGTGTGCCTCGGCACCGTGAGTGGTCTTATGAAAAATCCTAATCTTGCCGGTTGGGCTCCAATGTGTACTAAGGAGTTAAATAAGCCCAGATTGGTTCTGTTTCTTCCATCAATGGTCCCAACTAAGAAAGGTTGTTTATATCCCGATAATGAATTTATCAGGTTCATTCTGTAAAATCTGTCCATGCCAGCCAGTTGTTCGGGCGTAATTAGATGTGGTTGGTTCATATTTTTAAATATAAATTAGTGGGTGAACTAATTTGAGTGATCTTTAATATAGGCTTCACAGTGTTTTTCCCATTCAGTCAACAAAAGGGATGCTTTGGGTCCTGGTTTTCCCTGACCCACCATCATTCCGTCCACATTAACCACCGGAAGAACTCCTTTAGTTGATGAAGTTATGAATATCTCAGATGCTTTGTCGAGGTAGTTCAATGGCACTTCTATTTCGTTGACCTTAAAATGTTTCGAGGCTATGCTAAGAATATGTTTTCTGGTTATTCCTTTGAGTATCTTTTGAGCGGGGGTAAAAATTTCATCATTAACCACAAAAAAGACATTTGCCCTAACCGTTTCTCTGTAAAACAGACCGTCATGATATAAAATCTCACCGGCACCTGCATTTTTCATCTCTTGTTGAAGCTTTATCCCTGTTAAATAATTGATGGATTTTACTTCAGGCAGTTCCCGTTGAAATAAATGGGTGATTAATTTTATACCTGTTTCATAGTCTTTTTTGGGTACCCATGAAATCGGATGTTGTAAAATCAGATAATTTGGTGTCGATGGGGTATATCCATCCTCAGAATACCCCCCGGTAAGTAACAATCTTATGCCAGCATCAGTAGTATTATTTGCCTCTATCAATGCATAAATCTGCCGGGCCATTTCATCTTTCGTGACAGGAATGGTAAGCCCTAAAATTTGAGCAGATCCGTAAAACCTGTTAAGATAATCATCGAGGAACATTACAGTTTTTTGTCGAACCAAAAAGTAGTCAAAAATACCGTATCCTCTTAAAATACTTAAATCGCTAACGGATAGCTTTACTTCTGAGGAGGCAGTTATCTGACCATTATAATTATAATAAGTTGACATATCTTCGACGTTTAAAAGATGATTGAGCAAAACAAATATACTAGGTATTGTCCTTACAGAATCTATAAAAAGAAACATATAAAATAAAAAAGTGTTGCCGCAATGCGACAACACGATTAAACTTATTTAAAGGGGCAATAATTTTTTAATTACATTCTGAGAAGCCACAACTTTTGCATATTAAGCATCCCTCCTTAAATGTTAAGCCATTAGGGTCAGCACATTCAGGGCATTCTGCCTCTGAAGCAATGGTTCCGTCAGGGATAAATGCTTTTAAGGATCTTATGACACCATTTTTCCAGTTATTGATATAAGCTTGTTCCACGGTGAGACCAGAAATTAGATCTACTACATTTAACAAAGGCATACCGTGTCTTAAGACGCCGGAAATAAGTTTGGCATAGTTCCAGAATTCTTTGTTGAACGAGCGAGACAATCCTTCAATAGTAATTTTATAACCGTCTTTGTCCGTGAACTGGAAATCATATCTGCTCTGACCTTTGTCATCCTTTGCCTTGATCACCCAACCTTGTGTAACGTAATCGGGAAATTTAAAGATATCAACGGCTGCACCCGTGAAAATTTCATAAGGTCTGTTATGTAAAAGACCAATGACAGCCATCCACGGTTCGTTATTGTTCATAAATCGAACGACTTTTGCATCCAATATGACAGGTCTTTTCGGAGAGGACGTTTCAGGGAAAGAAGAAGTTGGGTGTTCTGAAGAACTATCCTTTTTATCGGAGATAAGGACCCCGGAACGAGAACCGTCCCTGTAAATGGTACAGCCTTTACAACCTTCCTCCCATGCAGTCAAATAAATCTGTCGTACCATATCTACAGAAGTCTCCTCCGGAACATTTACAGTCACTGAAATCGAATGATCAACCCATTTTTGAATAGCACCCTGCATTTTTACCTTTTGAACCCAATCCACATCATTTGCTGTTCCCTTGAAATAGGGACTGGTAGCAATTATTTTATCTAGGTCCTCAGCGGGTAGTTTTTTTACTTTATCTACATCATACCCATTTATTTGCAACCAATCCAAAAATTTATGGTGGAAAACGTGAAATTCTTCCCAATGATCCCCCACTTCGTCTATGAAGTTAACTTCGACTTCAGGGTCATTAGGGTTAACCT
>JBILDL010000341.1:0-3468 GCA_044352635.1 Saprospiraceae bacterium
ATCAAATATAAATGCTTCATTTTGTTATTTTTTCAAATAGGAGTACGAAATTAATGAATAAAAATAAGTAAAAAGAAAAAAATTATTGTCTCAACTATAAATTCGACCAATAACTCATTTCATGCACGAATGACCCATTTCATTACAACAAACAAAATCTTATCGATGAAAAACCAAATCTTCCCCCTGCCTTAAAACGCGCACATCCTTGAGTTGACTTTCATACGTTTTTTTAGCTAATTTTTCAACAAACCCTTTTCCTGATTTTTTCTCATCATGGGTGGCTACTAAAATAGAGGCACCTGATAATTCCTTGGCTATCAAGGCCTTTTTATATCCAAGATTAATAGTTCCCCCTAACCAAAAGGGAAGTTCAAAAGTCGTCGTAGTCGTTATTAATACATCAGCTTCAGGCAAGTTCTTCGCCTTTGTGCCATGAGGTGCATATATAATGGTACCATCCTCATTTTCTATCCGAAAAGCAAAATGAACCGGATCAAAAATCGAATTGGAAGGTATAACCCTAATTTTAAAGGGTGCTTCTTCAATAGGTATCAACACGTTAAAATGGTTCCAGCTACTTATTTTTTTCAAGGTCCCAGATCTGGAAATCACCGGAATATCCTTATCAAATTGCATTAAGGTTTCTTTATTACAATGATCTGTAAATGGGTGTGATATAAATATATAGTCTATTTTACCCAAATCACTCACTTTTGGTTGCGCTGTGAGGTGAAATTGCTCGCTGAAAGCAGGATGATAATCTATCTGTGAAGGGGTAAACCAGGGGTCAACCAATACCCGGATTCCATCCCATTCCCACATCCATGAACTATCTTCATTTAATTTCACTAACCTCATACAAAATATTTTATCGACAATATATAAATAACTATCTTTAAATGGTAATTTATAAGATGAAAACGCGCATTGCACCTACGCCAAGTGGCTTTTTACATACTGGAAATGCTGTTTCTTTCCTCCTCACTTATTGTTTGGCGAAAAGTGGAAATGGGAAATTACTATTGCGAATTGATGACCTTGACAGGGAGAGATATCGGAAAGAATATGTTGAGGACATTTTTTATGCGCTCGATTGGCTGGGTATCCATTGCGACGAGGGACCGTCTTCTGTTACTGATTTCGAAAATTATTGGTCCCAACACAAAAGATTGAGTCTTTACGACGATGCCCTGAAATCTTCTCTGGAACAGGAATGGGTTTATGCCTGTGACTGTACCCGAAAGGACCTGGTGGCATCAGGTAATTATCCTGTTTATAATGGAAAATGCAGGGATTTAAAAAAATCATTCCATGAAAAATCAGCCTGGCGATGGCGAATAGAAAAAGGGACCTTCATTCATTGGGTAGATTTGTTCAAAACTGATGCTCTCGTAAATTTATCTGAGCAAATGGGGGATTTTGTGGTAAGACAAAAAAATGGTCTGCCCTCCTATCAATTAGGTAGTTATGTAGATGACCTGCATTTTAATATTACACATATTATCAGAGGTGCTGATTTACTTACTTCTACCGCCGCCCAATTATCTATGGCAACCTACTGGCAATCAAAGGCTTTTAAAGATATTCATTTTGGACATCATCCTTTAATCACTGATAAAAATGGAAAGAAATTATCGAAATCAGCAGGTTCTCAATCTTTAAAATCATTAAGAGAAAACGGGCAAACTCCTTTTAACATCCTTGAAATAGTCAGAAAAATATTAGGTTTGCCCGACGAGAAAATAGAAACAACGGAAGATTTGGTAAAACTTTGTATGGCTTATAAACCCTTTTTAAATGAAAAAATCTGACCTTTTTAAAGAAATTGTGGAGAACCGACGATCTAACAGACATTTTTCACCTGACATTGAAGTGCCAGACGAAACTGTTTTATCTGCCTTAACATTGGCTCACCTTTCTCCAAATAGCAGTAATATGCAACTTTGGGGATTTTACTGGATCAAATCAGAGAACTTGCTGGAACAGATGACGCCTCTCTGCATGGGACAATCCGCCGCCAAAACAGCGAAACATCTGGTTGTTTTTGTAACCCGACAGGGACTTTGGAAAGAAAGAGCTGCCTGGAACTATGAAAATATTAAAAGGTCTATTGTTGGGGAACCTACGAAACTAAACAAGAGAGGCTTAGATTATTATAAAAAATTAATGCCCATAATTTATCGGCATGACCCCTTTGGATTTAATACCCTATTCCGAAAGGGAATCGTTTTTTATAAAGGATTCAGAAAGTCATTTATGCGTTTTGAAAGCCATGCTGATCAGAGGGTGATGCTTCACAAATCGTGTGCTTTGGCGGCACAAACATTTATGTTGGCCATGGCCTCTGAAGGATTTGATACTTGTCCCATGGAAGGTTTCGATGCTAAACGTGTTAAAAAACTAATGGCTTTACCCAAAGATGCCGAAATAACCATGATTGTTGCCGTTGGAAAAGGAACCGAAAAAGGGATTCATGGGGTACGAACGCGTGTGCCAATGGACCAGGTGATTTTCACCCGTTAGATGAAATCTGGAACGCCGGGTCATTTTTTTCCCTAAAATTATGAACCCATTTATTCTGCTGAATTTATAAATCATTCGGCAAAAGAGAATAAAGAAAAATGTTTATATTGAGTAATCTTTTTAAAAAACACCTGGAATGAAAACAAAAAACCCTTATTTGTTGCCTCTGATTCTCATAACAACGCTCTTTTTTTTATGGGGTTTTGCACATAATTTAAATCCTATTCTCATACCGCATTTGAAAAAAGCTTGTGAACTGAGTGATTTCCAATCAGCTTTAATTGATAGTGCTTTCTTTATGGCTTATTTCCTGGTTGCTTTACCAGCAGGTTTTGCCATGAAAAAATGGGGCTATAAAAATGGGATTCTCCTTGGATTATGTTTATTTGCACTGGGCGCTTTTTTATTCATACCAGCTGCCAATACCCGGCTTTTTCCATTTTTCCTTCTGGCCTTATTTATCATAGCCAGTGGTTTGACCTTTCTGGAAACCGCTGCAAATCCTTATGTAACTGTTTTGGGTGATCCCGACACAGCCACTCAACGTTTGAATTTATCCCAAAGTTTCAATGGGTTAGCTGCTACACTGGCACCTGCCGCCGGAGGATTATTTATTTTAAGTGGGACTGACTTATCTGCCGAGGCCACCCAAAACATGACACCGGAAGCATTAAACGAGTTATTAAATTTGGAGGCAGCTGCGGTAAAAATTCCTTATCTCCTTATAGGTTTTGTTGTTTTAGCCGTCGCCGTATTAATTTATTTCAGTAAATTACCCGAGATAAAAGAAGAGGAAACTCCTGTTGGCAAAGGCTCTGGCAAATCAATCTGGCGTCATTCCCATTTGACTCAAGGGGTTATTACACAATTCTTTTATGTGGGTGCTCAGGTATGTGTATCCAGCTTTTTTATTCGTTATGCTGGTTCTGCAGCAGGGATGGC